>DATDKN010000311.1:0-3177 GCA_036519995.1 Terrimicrobium sp.
AAGATGCGCCCTACCACAACGCCCTCCGCGAGCACGTCGTAGTCTTCGTTGTTCCACTCGCCGGAGGGCCGGCTAGCCGATGCGCGTTTGAGGGTGAGGTAGTCCATCGGGACCTACGCTCACGGTGCCCGTCGCTTTGAATCTCACTTTCAAAAGAGTCCCGGCGGCAGGATCGCGCAACGAGTGGAAAACCGGGAGAGATGCAATCCCGGATGCTCCGGATGTGGCGGATAGTCGAACCTTTCTTTCCAATTCGTGACGCCGCACCAATGTCCGCCGTGGGTTTCGCCGGTATCGCCGTCGAGGCTGTGATATTGAATTGCGTTATTGGGCACGCGGACCCACTCGTTATCGACAAACATGTCTACGCCGGCGGAAGAGATCCGGTAATTCGCCGGATGGCAATCCGTTTCGTTGCAGCAGCTCGCTCCAGAGCGATCCATTAGTCCGCTATAGATGTCGTGGCCTTCCGCACATACGGCGGATAGGATGAGTATCGCAATCATCGTCATCATAGTTCGCATTTAGCTTCGCCCTTTCTTGGGTCATCAGGCGTAAGAGCAGCAAGAGGCTGTGCAGGAAAGAGGCCCCGGCCGTTGGATGGGGGGCTTGCCCGGCCAGGGCCTCTAGTTAGCAGAGCGGATTTAAACTCAGCCTCTTCACTCTGCGGTGGGTGGGAGAAGGTGCTTGTTCTTTGCTTCTCCCACATCACCTTCAGGCTGATATCGCTTAGTCGCTCTGACCCCGTCCTCGGATTTGTTCGTTTACGCCAAAGATTTGTTCGTTGAGGCCAACGACGGGCCTTTAGCGCCGCTTCATTGTTGGCTGACCAACAGAATAAATGCTCCGGCAGCTATCAACATCGCAATCGCGCGGTCTGTGACGAAGGCCGAGGCAGGTCGAGTGAATGCCTCCGAATGACCGCTTGGGGTCAGCGATAAGGCTCAGCGAGCCATGCCGGTATTCAGCGCAACGCAAGGAGAATTTTGATGGCTACCTACGACGCATCGGTCAAGAAAGCTTTGACGGCGTCTCAGCGGGATCTCATCGACCACAAGGAGCATTGCTCCGCCGATCCTGTGCGCAGCGACTCTGAGTACGGGCTGTACACGGTTAGCCAGGTCCGCCAGGAAAGCCCGGAAAACATCGTTCGCATGGGCTCTACTGGCCGGAAGCGGCTCGGCACGAGCGACGAATTCGTCGGTTCCCTCGATTCACAGGTACCGCATCCCACCTTCGACGACCCCGATGCCGAAACCAACAACGAGTTCGTCGAACGGCTGGAAGACGACGGCACGCATGCGGGGCTTGTCGTCATCGCACCTCACGGTGGAGACATCGAGCCCCACACCGACCGACAGGCCGAGCTCGTGGCATCGCGACTCGCGGCCAAATCGGTCAGCTTGTGGCGGTGCAAGGGCTTTAAGGACGAAGGCGCCTTTGCTCGCTGGCACATCACCTCGACCGACATTCACGAGGCAAGTTTTCCTCTCCTCAACTCGATTATCTCTCGGGGCTTCAGCTATGCCGTCGCCTTCCATGGCTTCGACGACCCCGAAATCCCCTTCGACATCGTCATTGGCGGTGCTGCGCCCTACCCCTTGAAGCAGGACATCGAGACTGCCATCAAAGGCGCGGTCGCCGGCTTGGGCCTAACGGTGCACATCGCGTCCCCAGACGAGAAGTTCGGCGGTGATAGCTTGCAGAACATCGTCAACCGGCTCACCGCCGGCGGAGCAAACGGCATCCAGATCGAACAGAGTCCCCGGGCTCGTTCGAACCATTGGCAGGACATCGCCGACGCGGTCGCCAACGTCTACAGTTCCAAACTCTGATAAGGCTACATTCTCGACGCGAGCGAGGCCGCAGGGGCTAACTTGAGTCCCATTGCCTTTTTTGTCTCGACTCTCTCCGAGTAGAATCGCAGAATTAGAGCGACCGAGGCGCCAGCCCAAAGCGCTCGGTACTATGTCGCGCGAAAGGGAGTGCCTTCAATGTGTGACTACAGTCTAGAGCTCGTCGCATCCCGACCCGCGAAGATCGGAGACAAGCTAGTAACAACGAAGTTCCAGAACTCCATGACGCGAGGATTCGCTGCAATCGGAGAGCCGAACGTGGCAGTGTGCCTCTTACCCGGCACGGAGGTCGCGTTCGAAAACGAAGTCAAGTACGAGCGCTTTTTTATTCTTTTCCCGAGCATGAAATACGGGTTCGGGAAGAAAGTGGCGCTGTTCCGGCAGATCAACATGGGCAAGCCGATGGTGCATCACGATGCGCTGGAGTTCCCTGACGGAGAGACAGTGCTGCTCACCCGGCTGTGCGAAGGCCAGCACGCAACCGTGTTACAGTTGCCGGCTTCTCCGCGCTCCGTAAGCGCGGCGGAGGGACAACAGCGCGATTCGCTCGTCAGGTAATCGGGCTGTTCGCTATCGAGCTTACCTCGCTGTTGCCGAACATAGGGCCGTTCGCACTCCTTGCGCTTTGTGGTGCAGGCGGGTCCTGAGGTCTCGCTTGTGCGGGTTTACAAAATCCCGTAACGCGCCTGCACGCCGCCGACAAATTCGCCTGCGTTTCGTTCTCGAGAGCCGAGCGGGCGCTGCAAAGCATAGGCTATCGGGACTGCTCTGCGACCGGTTTCTCGGATGGCTGCCTTGAACGAGGCTCTGTCTTCGGTTCCGTCGGGCGTACGATCTGCAAGAGATAGCTTTCCATATCAGACAGAGTGATCGGCCAAAACGAGCGCGACCCCTCCAGGGTACCGGCAGACGGAGTACTCGTACCGACAGGCGGTATCTTTTCGGCCGGTGTCGCCAATCCGTCAGCCGGCGTTTTCTCCAACGGCGCAGCCGTGGTACTTTCCTTACTGTCGTTCCCGCTCGCCGTCGTGCTTCCCCCCGACGGCACCGGCGTATCTACGTTGCCAAGTATGATCGGTAAGCCGTCTTTGCCGCTGCCGATCACGACGACCTTCGAATTCGTGGATTGCGAAAGCTGAAGCGTCGCCTCAATGCCGCGCCAACGCAGGTAGGACTCCGAGATGCCTTGGCTGACGATCTGTTGAAAATCCCGTATGCCTTCTCCCTCGATCTTCTTCCGCTCCGACTCTCGTTTTTCGCGCTCCACGCGAAACTTATATTCCTCCGCAATGTAGTACTGCTCTGTTTTGCGATTGATGGC
>DATDKN010000312.1:0-9583 GCA_036519995.1 Terrimicrobium sp.
GGCTGTTGAGAGGGCATGAGCCCTCCGCCTTACCGCGAAGATACAAAAACGCCGTTTGGAAGACAAAGCCTAGCAAGATTGCCACGAAGTTGATGCTCCCGGGCATAAACTTCCCTGTCCGTAGGGCATAGAGCGTGTAACCAAAGCTCGAGAGAAAGCAAATCGCTGCCGCAATAAGAAGTAAGAGATCCATATCAGCCCAACCGATCAGACTCGAGCCCCCCTGCTGCTTCAAGGCCGGGTTCGAGCGGCTTTCTCAGGCTTGCCAGTGTAACAGACCGAAATCTGGACCTTCCTGTCAGCATTGTTGACTGTTCATACGAGAACAGCGAGGATAGACCGACCCTGGCACGGTCGCAAGGCACCACTCCTTCAGGCGCGCCCTGCTCTCAAGCCCAAGCGCGGCACCCACAATCTTTACAAGGCACTTTGGCATGCCATGAAACAGCACCGTGCGAACCAGACTAGCGGCCTGAGCCGAAACGCCCTGACGGCTTCTCTAACTCCATTCTGCCAAGTTGAATTGCATCCCTTGTCGGTGCAAATCCAGAACAACCTACCATTAGCAAAGTCTCCCTTCACAGATCGGACGGCTAGAATCTGCAAGCTGGGGCTGTTTCTGTGCTGGTGCTGCATCGCTTGCCTTTCCCGAGCCGAGACGCCCCAGGATTTGAATGTGACGCCACAGGAGACCTCTCCGTCGCCGACCCCGCTCGAGCACAATCTCGTGAGTGTCGCAACGATCTACCCACCTCTTCTTCAGGAGATCCGTTATGCAACGGCGTGCAATTTCACCGGCCAAGTTCTCTATCCCTTTCCGGCGGCCTTTGTGCATCGGGACGTTGCCGCAGCCTTGCAAAGGGTTCAGCAAGACTTACGGAAGGAAGGTCTCTGCTTAAAAATCTTCGACGGTTATCGTCCAGGTTCCATTCAGTTCAAGATGTGGGAGCTCGTTCGCGATGAGCGTTACGTTTCCGATCCCACCGATAGCAAAGGCAAGCATACTCGAGGCACAGCCGTCGATGTCACCCTCGTCGATCGTATGGGAAATGAACTTGCGATGCCCACCCCTTACGATGACTTCTCCGACAAGGCGCATCGGTTCTCCGCCAAATGGACCAAAGAAGAGCGGACCAATAGTCTCAAATTGGAGGCGGCCATGAAGAAGCACGGCTTCATCCCGTTCGTCTTTGAGTGGTGGCATTACGATTATGTGGGGTGGGAGAACTATCCTCCACTCGATGTCAGCTTCGAAAATTTGATGCGAGGCGCCAAAAGCGCGGTCCGCCCCCGCTGAGCGGGGCTGGCTGCCGCTGGATCGAGCCGCGACAGTCGGTAAATTTTTGCCAAATTCACGAATGAATCGGTTTTGAGCGAATCGCGACACTCCAAGCTGAATGGTCATGTTCCATCTATCCGATGGGACGCACGTCACGAGGGTAAGTGTCGCTGGGCTTAATGGCGGTGTAGATCATGCAGCCGCATGGGCGCGTTGTAGGGGTGGCCTCCACAGGTTTCTTCGGTGTGTGTGAATCGCCTCCAGTTTCCGCACGGAGGGCAGCTATCTTGCAATCCTTCGGCAGATCGTTAGAGTTGGCAATTCAGCCGATGGCGGTTTTTTGATATATGAGCAAAAGCATTTTGGATCCGGTGCGACTCGAAGACATCGAGTTTAGCAATGATGAAATTGCCCGTTATTCGAGGCACCTCATCATGCCGGAGGTTACCCTTGAGGGGCAGAAGAAGCTCAAAGCTGCCAAAGTGCTTTGCATCGGAACGGGGGGGTTGGGTTCTCCTATCGCGCTATACCTGGCTGCCGCCGGTGTGGGCACGCTCGGCCTGATTGACTTTGATATCGTCGATTACTCGAATCTCCAGCGCCAGGTGCTCCACGGCACCAAGGATGTGGGGCGCAAGAAGCTCAATAGCGCCCGAGATCGGATTAAGGACGTCAATCCCAACGTGCATGTTGTGCTTCACGACGCGATGTTCCGTAGCGACAACGCTACCGACATTGTCGCGGAGTACGACATCGTCATTGATGGGACGGACAATTTTCCGACGCGGTATCTCTCCAACGATGTCTGTGTCTTTCTGAACAAGCCAAATATTTACGGCTCGATCTTTCGGTTTGAGGGTCAGTGCACCGTCTTCGCACCGAGCCTTGGCGGGCCCTGCTATCGTTGCCTCTACCCCGAGCCGCCGCCGCCGGGCATGGTTCCCAGCTGTGCAGAGGGAGGCGTCCTCGGCGTTTTGCCCGGAGTGATCGGAGTTATGCAAGCCATCGAGGCGGTGAAGCTGATTGTTGGTATTGGTGAGCCGCTGGTGGGTCGACTTATTCACTTCGATGCCTTAAAGATGAAATTCCGCGAGTTCCGGGTGCGACGGGATCCCTCCTGCCCCATCTGCGGCGAGCATCCCTCGATCACCGAATTGATCGACTATGAACAATTCTGCGGGATTCCCCAGGCGCAGGCGGCCGAGGATGCCGAGCCACCCGTGCCCGAGATGTCGGTCGAGGAACTCAAGGCGAAGAAAGAGCGCGGCGAGAAGTTTGTGCTCCTCGACGTTCGCGAGCCCTATGAGTATGACATCGCCAGGATTCCGGGTTCGCGGCTGATTCCGCTCGGTGAGTTGCCCTCGCGCATGAGCGAGCTGGATACCGCCGACGAAATTGTCATCCACTGCAAGACGGGTGTCCGCAGCGCCAAGGCGCTGCGTCAGCTACAGAAGGCCGGATTTGCCAAACTCTTCAACGTCGAAGGGGGAATCAGCGCCTGGGCTGACCGTGTTGATTCGAACGTGCCGAAATACTAAGTCCCCGACGCGCGCAGAGTGGATGAGGAACTGCTTAACATTCTTTGCTGTCCTCTCACGCGCCAGCCGCTTCACCTTGCAGATAGGGATGCCCTGAGCGAAGCGAGTGCGAAAATTGCCGGGCCCCTCCGCGCAGGCCTCATTCGCGAAGATGGCAGGATGCTTTATCCGATTAGCAACGGCATTCCGCTATTGACTCCGGAGGAGGGTATCCCGCTCTGATGGACGGCGGCCTCCTTTGTCGGCAAGATCCGGCCCGTTGCCTATGACTGAGATCGAAACACTTCGCCACTCTAGTGCGCATGTCTTGGCGACAGCGATTCTGCGGATCTGGCCGGAGGCCCAGTTTGCCGCGGGGCCGCCGGTCGAGAACGGTTTCTATTACGACGTCGATCTGCCACATCGGATCACCCCTGAGGATTTCGCGCGCATCGAGGAGGAGATGAGGAAGGAAATAAAGGCTAACCACCGCTTCGAGCGCATCGAGGTCTCCCGAGAGGAAGCCCTCCAGCTCGCGGGAAAAGGCGCGCTAGCCGCCCTCTCCGAAAGAAACGAACCCTCCCTCTTCAAGCTCGATATCATCGAAAACATTCCCGACGGGGAAGTAATTACCCTCTATCGTAACGGTGACTTTACCGATCTCTGTGCCGGTCCGCATGTTTCGCACACCGGGAGAATTGGCGCGTTCAAGCTTACCCACGTGGCGAGCGCCTATTATAAGGGCGACGAGCGAAATCCTCAGCTCCAGCGCGTCTATGGAACGGCTTTCAAAAACAAGACCGACATGGACGCCTACTTCGCGATGCTCGAGGAGGCGAAAAAGCGCGACCATCGCAAGCTCGGACGTGAGATGGAGCTTTTTTGCTTCGACGACGACGTCGGTCCTGGTTTGCCCCTCTGGCTTCCTAAAGGCGCCGTCCTCATCGAGGAATTGGAAAAGCTGGCCAAAGAAACGGAATTCGCTGCAGGTTACCAACGCGTCCGCACGCCGCATATCGCCCGCGAGAGCATGTATGTCTGCAGCGGGCACCTTCCCTATTACGCGGATTCGATGTTTCCTCCGATGGAACTCGTCGAAGAAGAGGCGCGGGAACGAAAGCGCAAGCTTAGTTTAGAGTTGGAGATCGCCAAGGAAGAGAGGCGCAAGTTTGAGCTGAGTGGCGCATCCTCGTCCGACCCAGGGCTCCTTAGCGAAGTTCGCAAACGCACCGAGAAGCTTGAGCAGGAGATCGAAGGCCTGGGCACCCGCTATTACCTTAAGGCGATGAATTGCCCGCATCATCATAAGCTCTTTGCGGCGGTCCCGCGCAGTTATCGCGATCTGCCGCTGCGCTTGGCCGAGTACGGCACCTGCTACCGCTACGAACAGAGCGGCGAGCTCTTTGGGCTGATGCGGGTGCGTTCAATGCAAATGAATGATGCGCACATCTATTGCACTGAGGACCAGTTCGAGGCCGAGTTTAATGCCGTCAATCAGATGTATCTCAGGTATTTCGAGATTTTCGGTATCGAGAAATATCTCATGCGCTTCTCGACGCACGATCCCACCAAGCTCGGCCAGAAATTTGTTGGTGAGCCGGAGCTCTGGGTCAAGACGGAGGAAATGGTCCGTAACGTTCTCAATCGCTCCGGAATCAACTATATTGAGGTGGCAAACGAAGCCGCCTTCTACGGACCAAAGATCGACGTGCAGGTGTGGAGCGCGATCGGGCGTGAATTCACCATTGCCACCAATCAGGTAGATTTTGCCGTGCCGAAGCGATTTGGCTTGGTCTATAAGGATCGCGATAATCTGGAGAAAACTCCGCTCTGCATCCACCGCGCGCCGCTCGGCACCCACGAGCGATTCATCGGGTTTCTCATCGAGCACTATGCCGGTAATTTCCCGCTCTGGCTCGCCCCCGAGCAAGTCCGCATCCTCACGATCGGAGTCGAGGAACCGCTCCTCGATTTCGCCAGGAGCATCCACGCCGAACTCCGCGCGCAGGAGGTCCGCGCCGAGCTTGATCTCTCAACAGATAAGATCAATGGAAAGATTCTGCGCGCCGAGCAGCGAAAGGTCCATACCATGCTCGTGATCGGCAAGCGTGACCTGGAATCGAACGCCGTCAGCGTTCGCGTCCATGGCAAGGGAAACCTCGGCGCAAAACCCTGCGGCGAGGTCGTCGCCGACATTTTAGCGGCGATTAGGGAACGGCGAGGATAGAAAAAGGCGAATCGGCAAAGCGCGGTCACTTTGTTCGCGACGGGCCTCCACTTTTCAGGACGGCTCTCTCTAGCGGCGATGCCATGCCCGCAGGCGCTACGCGCCAGCGTTGCGGGCGGATCCTCATCGCCGGCGCGATTTTCGGCGGTCGGCCCACCTAGGCGCGCCCTGGCGGGGACCCCCGCCGCTACAGGCGTGCCGACACCTAGGTGCATCCTCGATGCGCATACGATTCGATGCATTAGAATGAACCCTAAGGAAGCTTTCTCGCTGTTAAAGGCGACGTTCTTTGAGTGGCTTGATGATCAAGCTCCCATGTTGGGGGCTGCTCTTGCGTATTACACCGTTTTTTCCCTCGCGCCCCTACTGATCATAACTATTGCCATTGCCGGCCTGGTTTTCGGCGCTGAAGCCGCTCAAGGTCAAATCTTCGACCAATTGCGAGGATTACTTGGGGACGCCAGCGGCAAGGCAATGGAAGAAATTGTGCAGAGTGCTAGCGCAGAGCCAAAGACAGGCGTAGTTGCGACCGTGATCGGCCTCGTTACTCTTCTCTTCGGCGCCTCGGGCGTCTTTGGCCAGCTCCAGGCATCCTTGAACATCATTTGGGGCGTGCAGCCCAAGCCAGGGCGCGGAATTCTTGGCATCATTCGCGATCGTATCCTTTCCTTTGGCTTTATTTTGGTCGTCGGATTTCTGCTCCTGGTTTCTCTCTTGCTTACTGCGGCGATTGCCTTTGTGGGAAAACAATTTGGAGCGATGGTTCCTGGCATGGAGGCCCTCATCCAGCTGCTCAACGCGATTTTGTCGCTCGCGGTGATTACGCTCCTCTTTGCGATGATGTTCAAGATCCTGCCTGACGCTAATATTGCCTGGCGCGATGTCTGGATCGGTGCGTTTATCACAGCCCTCCTCTTTACCATCGGGAAATTTGCCCTTGGTTTTTATCTTGGACGGAGCGGAGTTGCCTCCTCCTATGGCGCGGCGGGTTCACTTATTGTCTTGCTCCTCTGGGTCTACTACTCCTCTCAGATCGTCTTTTTTGGGGCGGAGTTTGCGCAGGTATACGCGAATCGATTTGGATCTCACGTGACCCCTTCGAGTAACGCCATCGCTGTGTCCAAGTAGTTCTGAGGTTGAGACGTTTGGGCCAAACGCACTCTCCCTCTCCAGCTCCTTGGCACGGGGTTCCGACAACTGAGGACGGCATCTCTTTTCGCCGGACAGGTGGAGAGACCGCGAGACACAAATCAGTGTAAATCTGTGAAATCTGTGGATACTTCTCCCGCCATGGAACTCGATCTTGAAGGCGAGCACGCCGCTCGCTCCTATGCCGTTTTGGTTTCGCTGGTTGTTCCCAGACCGATTGCCTGGGTCACCACGATAAACTCCGACGGCGCCATCAACGCCGCCCCATTCAGCTTCTTTAACGTGCTCGGGTCGAAGCCTCCGATCGTCGGCATTTGCCCCGGAGATCGCGAAGGCGGTCTACCTAAGGATACGGCTCGAAACATTCGCCTCACGCATGAGTTCGTCGTCAATCTCGTTGATGAAGCGCTCGCAGAGCCGATGAATCGCACCGCCGCTTCCGCCCCCCATGGCATCAGTGAACTCGAGATGGCGGGGCTGACCGCGTGCCCCTCTTCCGTTGTGCGTCCGCCACGCATTGCGGAATCGCCCGCCAGTCTGGAATGCGAGGAATGGGGGACTCTACAGATTGGAGATAACCGACTGATTATCGGTTTGGTGAAGCGGATCCAGGTCCAAGATGCCTTGATCGATCCGAAAACGTTGCGGATCCGAAGCGAGCTTTTTCATGCGATTGGACGCATGAGCGCGCCGCATTGGTACTGTCGCACGCGTGACCGCTTTGAGATGCTTCGACCAGATTAATGCGGTGGACACGCTCAACTCTGAGCCGCTGGGCAATTCGAAAGAAATTTGTAGAGGCACCCTACAGCTCTTCCATTGCGGCTATATAATTTCCTGTACTGCCGTAGCTTCCTGACATGAAGACCGCCTTGGTCACTGGAGCTAACAAAGGAATTGGGCACCAAGTCGCACGGCAGCTCGGCAGCAAGGGATTCCACGTTTTTGTCGGCGCGCGCAATCTCGAGAACGGGCAAAAGGCAACCGAAGTGCTCCGCAAGAACGGCGCGATGGCAACAGTTATTCCGCTCGATGTCTCCAGTTCGGAAAGCATTGGCAACGCTGTGCACTTTGTTTCTGCCGCCGCCGACCATCTTGACGTCCTCGTCAACAACGCGGGCGTCATCCTCGAAGGAGACAACTCGATTGCTCAGCTCGATCCGGAAACCGTTATCAAGACCTTCCAAACCAACACGCTTGGGCCGCTGCTTGTGACGCAGGCGTTCCTGCCCTTGCTTTCCAGAACCAAGAACCCGCGAGTCATTAATGTCTCCAGCGGTGGAGGGCAGCTGGCCGACGGCATGGACACTTGGGCGCCCGCCTATTGCCTCTCCAAGACTGCACTCAACGCGGTGACATGTCTTTTTGCGGCTGCTCTTCCCAATTTCTCCATAAACTCGGTGTGTCCTGGCTGGGTGCGCACCGATATGGGAGGGGCGAATGCCACCCGTTCGGTTGAAGAGGGAGCCGACACTATCGTGTGGCTCGCAACGGAGGCACCGGCGAACCTAACGGCCAAATTCCTGCGGGACAGAAAGGTGATCGCGTGGTGATGGGATCGCTTCCGAAGAAGGGTAATCCTTGCTTGCGGTGACCGGATGTCGCACGGAGAGTGCACGTGATGCCGCAGCTCTTGCAGATCAACTACAAGTTTTCGGTTGCTCGCGCGGAATTTGAGAAGGGTTTCGACGCTGTCGCCGCACAAATTGCTCAGGTGCCTGGACTCCGCTGGAAAATTTGGCTTCTGAATGAGGCGGAATCTCGCGGCGGGGGCATCTACCTGTTCGACGATGAAGAGTCCGCCCGGGCATATCTGGAAGGTCCGATCATTAGCCGCGATGAAATCCTTGCCGATATTGTCCGAACTTAGCGTCATATCATCTTGTGTGTTGGAAGAGCCAACCGTGCTGACGCGAGGACCAATCGAGGAGACCTCGGCAAGCCCATAGGCAATTGGCTCGGCGGACAAACCGCCTTATGCCGACAGACGTTCGCGCCCATGAGGACGCGTCAAATCAAGCTGTGGACCGACCGGAACTATTTGGGTCGGATTAATGTCGTCGTGGGTGATATAGTAGTGCTGTTTGATGTGGTCGAAGTTTACGGTCTCGGCGATTCCAGGCTGCTGATACAGATCCCGCAAGTAGCCGTCTAAGTTCGGATAGTCCACGATTCGGCGGATGTTGCATTTGAAGTGCCCGTGATAGACGGCGTCGAAGCGCACGAGAGTGCAAAACAGCCGCCAGTCGGTTTCGACGATACGATCGCCAAAAAGGTATCTTTGCGTTGTCAGGCGTTCTTCTAACTCATCCAGCGCGTAGAAGAGTGCACGACAATTCTTCTCGTAGGCCGGTTGTGTGCTCGCGAATCCTGCTCTGTAGACCCGGTTATTTACATAATCGTAAACAAAGGCGGAGAGCTTTGCCTGGTCGGCTTCCAAGTCTTTGGGAAAGAGATCGACGGAGCGATTGCCGAGCTCGCGGAATGCATCGTTAAACATTCGGCAGATGTCATCCTCTGAGTTGTTGACAATTCGGCGGGTTTCCTTGTCCCACAAGACCGGCACGGTAACGCGACCGTCGAAGTTCGGATCGGTCGCCACATATGCCTCGCTCAGGAAAGCGAAGCCGTTAATCGGATCGCGACTGTAACCGGGTCCGTCGCGAAACGCCCAGCCGCGCTCGTCGCGCACCGGATCGACCACGGTCATGCCAATGGCGTCTGCCAGCCCCATCAACATCCGCACAATGAGCGTGCGGCTCGCCCATGGACAAGCGAGGGAGATATACAGATGATAGCGATTCGCCACCGCGGGGTATGGCGTCGAGGCATCGATGGAAACGAAATCGCGAAAGGCATCCTCCTGGCGCTCGAATTCCCCTGCCTCTGACTGCTCCGCTGGAAATTGTGCTTTAACTGGCATAGGAGAACCTAGGCGATGGCCGCAAAAATGAAAATGCGTATGCCTGCCTCAAGCCTCCCCGGAACTTCGCATCCCCTTCGGCGCCGCTTTAGACTGCGGTTCATACCTTACCCTGCGCAAATTTGCTCAGGTCGGCTCTGGTAATCGAATCAGGGACTTACGTAGAGGGTTCCCGTCGTAAACAGGCATCCGAAAAATGCCTTTTGCCCGAATCACCTTTGCAGAATCGGGCCAGCCGCGGCTTTACCGCTTCAGGAATAATCATGAGAACCCTCATGTCACATATCGAGGTTTTTCGAAGCTTCCAAGGGAATGAATTCATAATTCCCGTGGAGGTTTGGGATACCCCCGAAGGGGTTTGCGCGCGGTCAATCGCCAATGTGTTCTATCGCGATGGGTCGCGCGTCATCTTGTTACTCGCCGCCCACGAAGACCCCCAGCTCGACGAACACGAGATCGGGCTAGCTGAGGATAGCTTGTGGGTGGTT
>DATDKN010000313.1:0-3486 GCA_036519995.1 Terrimicrobium sp.
CTCGTTCGACGGATCAACGTGCATGTAATATTGCTCCGATTGCATGACGAAGTCCGGAATGTCGGCGGTGATCGGATCCAGATGATTAACGATGTTGACGCGATAGGTAATAATGTTGCCTGGGTGCGCCACCCATTGGCCACCTACCATGAACTGATATTCAGTGTTGTTGCGGAAAGAGTCGGCCATGCAGCCGTGCCACCCCGCGATCCCTGTGCCGCTTCCGACTGCCTCCAATAATCCTTTCTCTTGCTCGCTGGTAATCGTGTCCATCGTCCAGACGGGGACGATTAGGTCGAATCGGCGAAGTCTCTCAGCATCACAATAGATCTCGAGAGTCTCGACAATCTCGGTGCGATAACCTTCTGATTTCAGGCAGGCGGTGAAGACCTCTGCCGAAAGCATCGGTTCATGCCCTTCCCAGCCCCCGACTACAAAAAGTGCTGATTTCATCAAGTGCCTGCTTGCTTAGCAGCCGACTAGGCGCGCCGCGATCCGAGAACTGGCATTGCCTTTACCGTGGACAATCTTCGCGCCCCGTTGGATGGAACATCGAACTTTCGATCTCGAGAGTATCAGACACAGTGTCACCAAAAGAGGTAGAGTCCGACTTGAATGAAAGAGTCCTCGGGATAGCAGGGTCCGGTATAACGTCAATCGGGGCGGTGCCAAACCCGGCCGAACGCGATGGCTGCTTTGAGCGCTACCTTCCGGTTGCGGACTGTGGATTCCGGGAAGAGCCGTATGGGATGCTCCGCATTGTCCCAAAAGCCCTTATCTGCTAGGGTCGGCGGCCGTCCCGACAGAGTGGATCTCATATATTCTCTGGCCCAAGGCTTCGGCGAGTTCACCGCGTGCGACATCACGTAGCCGCCGCCACTGAAATCCATGCCGTCCGGACCCAATGTGCTCGTCGGAACGTCCGTTGTCATCACCGCGATGTTCAGTAAATCCTGATCGGCCGCTTGCCAGGGTGAAGTCCGATCCGTGCTGGCCAACTGGGTCGTGTCGTATCCGAACGCCTTGGCAGCTTCCAGTAAGGATTCCCAAACTTGCAGGACCTTTCGCACCCGTCCGGGAACACCGACAAAGCCGCCGTTATAGTAGCGGCTGGGCCTTCGCTTTTCCGTCAGTTGAGCGCTCTTGGCGATTTCCATCCATTCGAAGCGCAGCGGATGGTCGCTCGGCAAATATGGGAAGGTCGCATCCTCCACCAACGCCAGCCCATGCTGCACCCATTCCTCAAAGAAACTCCAGCGACACTTTACTGTGATATCCGGATCGAAGTAACAGAGCAGGTCTTCGTCCTTCAAAAATTTTTCGAATATCTGCCGCATAAAGATCGGTTTATAGCTGGTCAGATGGAGCGAGGTGTCCAGCAGAAGGAAACGGATGCGACAGCCGCCACCGATCTCGAAATCAGTAGTTCCTGACTCGGTTGAAGTTGAATTCGCCCAGGGCGGCAATGCACCACGGTGTCCCGCAAAGACAGTTCCGCGAAACCCGTTCCGATACAGCGAGTTGACCAGCGCGCCCAGACCCAGATGATAGGTTCCTTCGAAAAGCGAGCAGACGTAGGCACTCATCTCCGGGAAGGTTTTATCCTCAAAAGATGTGCAGTCAATCTACTATCCAGCGCGCGTCCGCGTTGGAAAAAGCGCAGGCGGGAACACGAAGATCAGAGTCTAAATATCCTCCGCTGGCTAGGCGGCGAAGCCGAGGTGATCGCTGCGGGCAATCGCAAACGCGGTGATCTTATCGGATCCAACGCATTGCGGCGTGCGCAAAGAATGATGGAGTGATTGGTTTTAAGACTAATGCCTTTGTGTCTCCTGCTATTTTTCTTGCCATCGAAGCCGCGGAAACTAAGCAGACTCATGGGAGCCCGCGTGGGATCCTCAAGATGAATCCGCCCGGTGCCAACCAGGATGAAATCGACCCCGCTGTAATCCGACGCGTGGCGGAAGGTGATTCCGTTGCCTTCGAGCGCGTTTACGATGCGTTCTCGGGTATCCTATATTCGCTGGCGCTTCGCATCTTGGAACGACCAGAGGACACCGAGGAGCTCCTTCAAGAGGTTTTTCTCAAGATCTGGAGGGACGCTGAGGACTATGATCCGCGGCGCGGCGCTCCGCTGGCCTGGGCCATTACGATCACGCGCCATAAGGCAATCGATAAAATTCGATCGACTGCCCGACGATTGCGCCTCTACGAGGCGGCCGAGGCGGAAGCTAAAAGTAACTCTGTGCCTCTTCCGCAACCAGCGAGTGATGCCGCGTCTTCTGAGAACGCCCAGGCTGTCCGGGAATCACTCGGACGGCTCGCACCGGAGGTCCGCGAATCCGTTGAGCTGGCCTTCTTCGGGGGACTCTCCCATAGCCAGATCGCGGCAAGACTTTCCCTTCCATTGACGACGGTAAAAAGCCGCATCCGGCGCGCAATGATGCAGCTCAGACAATCTCTCAGGCATTACGGATGAGCCCCGAAGAACGAGAAGAACTCGCGTCCCTCTACGTGCTGGGAGCACTCGAGGGAGATGAACTTGCCGCGTTTGAGCGCGAGTTGACCGCTCATCCCGAGCTTGCGGCTTTAGTGACGGAGCTGGAAAGCGCCTCAACGATTCTGGCGACGTCAGTCCCGCAGCACAAAGCGCCCGAAGCGGTCCGGCAATCAGTGTTCCAACACATCCGGCCAGAGGTCCCTGCCACAGAACCTCCCCGCCGGCCTGCCTTCTCCTTTGGCTGGATACCTTGGGCAATCGCCGCCGGGTTGGCAGTTTGTTCTGCGCTGTTCTGGAACGATAGATCGCGACTCACCGCGGCCGTCGCCAACGTAGAACAGGAGAACGAAACCCTCCAGGGTCGCATTAGCAGTCTTGATGCCGAACGCACTCGTCTTGAATCGCGCGTCAGCGCATTGGAGAGGGAAAGACAGGACCTTCAGATCCGCGTCGCCTCGCTCGAGGAGCGCGATCCGTTGAGGGAAATTCAACCCGTCACGTTGGCTGCGCAGCCTGGAGCTCCGACCGCCGAGAGAGTTGTCGCACTGTGGGATCCCCATCGCCGCACTGGCGCTCTCCACGCCAAGCTGCCCGAGCCGGCCCCCGACAAAGATTATCAGCTTTGGATCATTACGCCTGAATCCAAGCAGCCCGTGGATGCCGGGATCATTCCGGCCCTTACCGATTTCTTGACCTTCACCGCCGCGCGACCGGTGAATCAAGTGGCCGCCCTCGCTATCTCCATCGAACCCAAAGGGGGCTCGCCCACTCCACAAGGGCCGGTGGTTTACCTCGGAAAACTCTGAGTCTCCTGGCAGCCGTCGCGCAGCAGGAGCGCGGCCCCTCCAGCCCGCAAATTGACGCATTGACCTTTGGAGGCGCGCGGCTATCTTTCTGGCCTCGCAAGCGCGGGTGTAACTCAGTTGGTAGAGTGCAACCTTGCCAAGGTTGATGTCGCGAGTTCGAGTCTCGTCACCCGCTCCAGT
>DATDKN010000314.1:0-7095 GCA_036519995.1 Terrimicrobium sp.
GGTGCCTATCTCAACTTCATCATGGATGAGGGTGAAGATCGCGTGCGGGCAAGCTATCGTGAAAACTATGATCGGCTCGTCTCGATCAAGAACAAATACGATCCCGCGAACCTGTTTCGCGTTAATCAGAACATCAAACCCACCGTGTGACCAAATCGCGCGCGAGGAGCATTCAGGCGTCCTATGGAGAGGCGTGCCAGAACGTCTCGAACGCTTCCGACCAATCGCGCGTTTCCACGCGACCCCGAGCAAGCAACCCCATTCGCTCACGTAATCTTTGATCTTCGGTGAGGCGGCGGATAGCCTCGGCCAACTCGCCACTGTCGAGTGCCTTCGTGATAAAGCCATCTCTGCCGTGCTGGACCAGATCTCTGGGGCCGCCCATGTCCGAGACAATCACCGGCAGTCCACTCGCCTGTGCTTCAAGGACGACGTTCCCAAAAGTATCCGTTGTGCTCGGAAAAACGAAGAAATCCGCCGAAGCATAGGCATTCGCCAGCTCCTCACCGCGGAGATAGCCGGTAAACAACGCGTCCGGTAGAAGGCGCTTCATCTCTGCCACATACGGACCGTCGCCAACAAAGAGCGGTCGCACTGGCAACTTCCATTCTGCTAGTCGCCGCGTCGAAGCAACCAACGTATCGAGGTTCTTCTCTTTGGAAATTCGCCCGACGAACAACATGCCCACTTCATCTTCACGCAACCCCCTGACTTGCCAGAACCGTGCGTCCCGCCTGGCTGGATGGAACATCCGTGTATCCAGCCCCCGTGGCAAAATCTTCAGCTTCTCCGCCGGTATCCCCCGCTCGATCCAGGACCGTCGGTAGTCCTGCGAGTTAACGTAGACGATATCGAGCTGGCTGTAGAACCAATGCATGTAATTCCAGGTCAGCGTCTCGAGAAATGAATCGTCGGTCAAAATCCGGACATATTGAGGAAAATCAGTGTGATAAATCCCGACCGCCCGCAGACCCAGTGTCTTGGCCGCGCACAAGGCGCACAAACCAACCGGTCCCGGGGTGCTAATTATCAACTCCGAGTAGTTCTCGCGCGCAAGGTGCTCCATGATGAGCAGCAGAGGAGGAAAGCTAAGCCGCTGAAGCTCATACTCGGGCAACGCAAACTCCCCCACCGGCTGGAAATTCTTTAACGGAATGCCGCCATCGATTTCACCAGATTGACAAGTGACGACGGTAATATCATGCCCGGCAGCGACACCAGCCGCGGCCATCTTTTGGATGGTCGTGGCGACGCCGTTCACGTCGTCCAGCGTGTCGGTAAACCACGCTCGTTTGTCATTGCCGAGAAATGCCGGAGCCGTTCCTCCTACTACCCGGGTCATCTCCCTCAGCCACTCACGGCGAGGCTGACGAAAGGCGTGAATATAGGGACTGAGCATTGCGGCGATCAGAACCAGGGGACTTATCACCTGAATGCTTTCAATAAAACGGGCACTCGAAAGCTGTGCGATAAATTGAGTGACAAAACGGTAACCGAGCTGCCCGGCGATGAGATTCGCCATAAGGAACGCACGACGCTCCGGCTCAGGCACGCCGGCGGTCTCGCGAGCCAACGCAGCTTTCACTTCGGGCTTCGAGAAATAGGTGGAGAGTTCTTTCCAAAGCGTGGTGTTTCCGGCCATGGCGATCTCAAAGATCTTTCCCGTGGCAATCCCCTGCGCGAGAAAACCCAGCTTTTCCGCCAGGCTGAACTCCGTTGGATTACGGCCCTCCATAAATCGCGAGAAGGCCTTCTCAATTAGTCCCGCGCCGGCATCGTTACCCCGCATTGAAAGCTTCGCCTTGAGATAATGAAAAGCCGTGCTGTAAGTGCCATGAGCGAGCGCGAGCGGCGTGCCTCCTTCGCCCGCCGCCTCACACTTGCCCTCGCGGACCTTTGCCAAGAACTCGCCGGCCGCTTGGGACCATGGCACTTCTGTCCACGCTCGCGCCGGATAGACGCCGCCATGATCGTCAGAGCCTCCGACGAATATTTTTCTCCATGGCTCATCGTGGGTCGGCTCGATTCCAGTGCGTGCTACAAACGCTTCGATACTCGACGGGGTCAGCGATTGCAGAGCGTCTCGTGCCGCATTGCTCAAACGCGCATGGTATCGTCCATTAATACCCTCGAAGTGACGGAAGATCAGTGCGAGTTTCTGAAAATGGAGCGGCGTCAGCTTCTCGTCGGGGCTGTGTAGAGGGTGGGCGACAGCATGGGCGAGTGATTGCTCGGCCAGGTAGCGTTGGACTTCGAAGACATTGTCTCGACGCATCTGGATTTCTCGGTGCTGCGTTTCGGTAAGCCCCCATACCAGGATGTGCACCTTGCACTCATCGTCGGGAAAATTTGCTGTCACCTCCTCGCCAAAAATCACACCGGGCAAGTGCGCAATCTCCAGGCAGCCGGCGATGGTGTTGTGATCGGTGATGGTTACGAAATCCATGCCGATGTTGCGCAGACGATTGTACAATTGAAGCGGGTCCGAATAACTGGCCGGAAATTCAAGGCGGCGGAGCACCCAGTCGGCAGCGCGCGTGCTGTGACGGGAATGAATATGCAAATCGGCTTTAGACTTCGGAGGATTCATTGCTCGGAACGCAAGCGCGCGAGCCATTCCTCATAGGTGATCGCTTCGCGAGCGGCAAGCGCGCTGCGCACCAGATGCAGCGCCTGTCTTCGAACCGCGCGGTGCTGCCAATCCACCGGATGCAATCCGATGCGCAAAAGTGGTGCACGAAAGAGTTTGCCCGCAAGCAGCCTATTCCAACCAAGGCTCGCTACCCTCCGCCAGGCACTACGCACACTCCAGACGAGACTGTGGGAAACGGTCACACGACCAGTCACCAGATCCTTGAAGGTGCGAAGCGTTGTCGTGTACTCAAACCCGACCCTTTTGGCTGCGCGCTCGGCCTCGCGACCGAGAAGCCAGGCAGGCGCAATGAAACCTCGCGCGACTAAGCCAAGTTCCGCAAACTCGCGCTTGCCGCGCTCGAGCCGAAGCGTCGCGTCACTTTCGGGAAGGTCGTAGAACTCCCCTTCTCGAGCAGTATAGTGCTCCGTAACCAAGGTGTCCCACCATCCGGCTGCCCTCTGCGGACGGCTGTGGAAGTATCCATGCAGCACAACCTCGTGCATCTGCGCTGATATTCTTAGCCAATCGCAAAACTCCGGATTCTCTCGAATCGGTGCCTTGCTATGATGATTGGGGATGACCAGGAGAGCGATGTGGTCCACTCCGGCGGCAGCAACGTCGCGTATCATTGAAAATACGAGCTTGCTCGTCAGCGGGCTTACGTCGTGGATCGAGACGACCAGGGCCCGGCGCGGCGTTTGCATTTGCAGAAAGCGTGTGTTAACGGGATTGTATTAGTCAATGTCTGAAGAAAATCCCAAGACACCTAAAGAAAACCGACCGCCCGGGGGAGGAGATCCCCAGCTCAACTGGCGTGGTCTTGTGCTCTTTGCGGTCGCCCTGGCGTTGATCGGCGGAGCATTTCTTTTCCGCGGAGGCAACTTCACTCAAACTGAAGAGATTTCCAATAAGCAATTCTTGGAATTGCTCAAGGCCGGGAAAATCGTCTCCACCGAACAGAAACCGGTCGAAATCGTCGTGGAGGAAGGCCGGAATACCCAGGCAATCTCGGGTTTCTACAAACGTAAATCGCTGACCACGAACGAAGAGGTTGAGGTGCCCTTCCGCACCCCCATCTATATGCCTTTCAATGGCACGCAGATGGAGCAAGCGCTCGCCGCCGCCAATATCGTTCCCTCAGTCAAGCCGGAATCTAACGTGCTCGCCTCCGCAATCGTGAGCTTTCTCCCGATCGCACTCTTCCTGGTCATCCTCTATTTCTTCTTCCGGTCACAGATCAAAATGGCCGGTCGAAGTGCGCTGAACTTCGGCAAAAGCAAAGCGCGGATGCTTTCAAAGGAGAAGAATCGCATCACGTTTAAAGATGTCGCCGGAGTCGAAGAAGCCAAGGAAGAGGTTTCTGAGCTCGTCGATTTTCTTAAGGATCCGAAGAAATTCCAGAAGCTGGGCGGCCGCATCCCCAAAGGCGTTCTTATGGTAGGCGCTCCGGGAACTGGCAAGACGTTGATTGCGCGAGCGATAGCGGGTGAGGCCGACGTTCCTTTCTTCTCCATTAGTGGATCGGACTTTGTCGAGATGTTCGTCGGTGTGGGTGCATCCCGCGTCCGCGACATGTTCGAGCAAGGAAAGAAGAATGCACCCTGCCTCATCTTTATTGATGAGATCGACGCTGTCGGGCGGCACCGCGGCCATGGACTCGGAGGAGGCCATGACGAACGAGAGCAAACGCTCAACCAGCTCCTCGTCGAGATGGATGGATTTGATACTCAGGATGGCGTCATCATCATCGCGGCCACGAACCGGCCGGACGTTCTCGATCCAGCCTTGCTGCGCCCCGGACGGTTTGATCGCCAGGTGACCGTAAGTCTGCCCGACGTCAATGGCCGTGAAGAAATCCTCAAGGTTCACTCGAAGAAGGTGAAACTCTCTGCGAACGTCGATCTCGCCGTGATCGCGCGGGGAACGCCGGGATTTTCAGGCGCCGAGTTGGCTAATATCATCAATGAAGCCGCGCTGATTGCGGCACGGCGCGGACTCAAAGCGATCACCCTGGCCGAGCTCGAAGAAGCGCGCGACAAGGTGCGCTGGGGACGTGAGCGTCGCAGCCTGGCGATGAGTGATAAAGAGAAGATCTCGACGGCCTGGCACGAGGCAGGCCACGCTATCGTGAACGTGCTCCTCGAGCATACCCACCCTCTGCACAAGGTTACTATCATTCCGCGAGCAAACTTTCTCGGTGCGACCATGTATCTGCCCGAGGGTGACAAATACTCGACTCAACGCAAAGAGGCTCTCGACCTGCTCGCAGTGACTGCCGCAGGACGTGTTGCCGAGGAACTCTATAGTCAGGACATTTCCAATGGCGCCGCGGGCGATATCAAGCAAATGACTCGTTTGGCTCGCAAGATGGTTTGCGAATGGGGAATGAGCGATACTCTTGGCATGGTCGAATATGGGGAACACGAGGACTATGTCTTCCTGGGAAGAGACATCACGCGGTCACGCGACTACAGTGAGTCCACTGCTCAGGAGATCGATCGGGAGGTCCGCAGGCTCGTCGATGATGCCTACAACCGAGCCAAAAAGATCATTCTTGACAATCGTGCCAAGCTTGAGGTGATCGCCAAGGCATTGCTCGAGTTCGAAACGCTCGACGCCGCCCACATCAAGGAAATCATCGAAACGGGTCAGCTGAAGAATCCGCCGCGGAAGGAAAAGGCTCCACCGCCCCTTCCGCCGCCGCCCGCAGATGCAATTCCCGAACCGCCCGAGCCGATCAAACCGGAACTTCCTCCAGGCGGGCTCGCCGCGCCGGCGCCCGCTTAGTTGTAGCGGCAGTGTCCCCACCGCCGGAAAGCGCCTATCGGCGATGAGGCCATCGCCGCTATAATGCGACGCCTTACTTCGGCGATTGGGCGAGACCCTTTGAAAGCACCTTGAGCGCCCGATTGGGATCTTGGACTCGCAGGATCAAGAGTCCCTTTTTGGCTGTTGGCATCGAGGCGAGATAGGCATATTCGATGTTGATCTTATGCGTCGAGAGAATGCTGGCTATGCGGGAGAGGCTGCCAGGCTTATTGTCGTTCTCGATCATGATCACGTCTGTCTCGACGACCAGGGTTCCGCGCGACTCAAAAATCGCGAGGGCCCTTCGGGTATCACTTACGACCATGCGAACGACCGCGTGGTCGACGGTGTCCGAAATGGTGAGTCCGTAAATATTGACACGATCCGCGGCCAGCGCGTCGCAAACTTCCGCGAGCGTTCCGGGTTTGTTGGCCAGAAATACTGCTAGCTGCTCGACGATTCTCACAGACACGGCGCTAGCGCGAAGCGGTGACGTTCTCGTTGATGACCTGGCCTGCTTCGGCTTTGGTCTTGTCGGTTTCGGGCAGCACAGGCTTGGCGGCTGGCACCGTCGGGCTCACTTTCCAGAATTTCTGGGAATAGGTTTGCCAATCGGCGAGAATTTCGCGCGCGATCTGGCTTTCTGTTCTTTCCAAGTGTTTGTAGATCAGCCCCTTTAGCTCTGTGATGTCTTCTTCTTTTTCGAGACGGGAGGGTGTAATCAGCTGAGGGTTGTAGCGGCTTAAGAACTCTTCTTCGAGATCGAGGACATAGGCGACCCCGCCAGTCATTCCCGCGCCAAAGTTCTTGCCGGTGGCTCCCATGACAACGACGGTGCCGTTCGTCATATATTCGCAGCAATGATCTCCGGCTCCCTCGACCACAGCCGTTCCGCCGGAATTACGCACACAAAAGCGCTCTCCACCTCGGCCGTTGGCGAAGAGCGCACCACCGGTCGCACCGTACATCACGGTGTTGCCTAGGATTATGCATTCATGGGGAGTGTATTTTCGCTCCGGCGTCGCCTTGATCACGATCTCGCCACCACTCATCCCCTTGCCAACATAGTCGTTGGCTTCCCCGGTGAGAACGAGTCGGACTCCCGGGGCCAAGAAGGTGCCAAAGCTCTGTCCTGCGCTCCCGGTAAACCGGAGCTCGATCGTGCCATCCGGCAGACCATCTTCGCCATACTGGTAACCGATTTCGCCGGACACTTGAGTGCCAACCGATCGGTTGGTATTAGCGATCTTGTAAGCGAGAGAGATCGGCCTGCCGTCGCTGATTGCATCCTTTGCATCCTGCAAAACAATGTCGTCGAGCGTGCGATCCTCGGGCCCGTCATTGCGAAAGCGCGTGGCGTGCCGGACCATGGTCGAGTCATCTTTGGCCACGTCGACGAGCAATGGCGCGAGATTGAGCGTGTTCGCCTTCGGATGGTCGGGAACTTGTCTCTGCCGCAAACATTCGGTGTGACCCACCATTTCATTCACGCTGCGGAATCCAAGCCGCGCCATGATCTCCCTCACCTCGGCGGCGACTGCATTGAAAAAGGTGACCACATTTTCCGGCTTGCCCTTAAATTTTCCGCGCAATTTTTCATCAAGCGTGGCTACCCCGACCGGACAAGTATTGAGGTGGCATTGGCGGACATA
>DATDKN010000315.1:0-7499 GCA_036519995.1 Terrimicrobium sp.
CTGCGTTGGCGAGTCCGCGGTGGCCATTTCGGGATGCTGTTGCTCGAGATCGCGAAGTTCGCGGAACAAGGCGTCGAATTGCTGGTCCGAAATTTCGGGCCTGGCCTGATCGTAATAGAGCGCGTTGTGCCGCTCAATCTCCCGGCGCAACCACTGTGCCCGCTGTGCTGCGGCTTCGCTCTGAGGCTCTGACATACAACCATCCAATCACAACCGCCCCGAGAAAGCCACCGACACAGTCCGCCAGCCAGTCGAATGGATCTGCTCCAGACCGGTTCACCGTATGCAGTTGGTGAAACTCATCGAGAGCTCCGATTACCGCCATCGCAAGCAGAACAGTCCAGATAACGCGCCGGCGTTTCCAGTTGCGTCCTAGCCTGAAAGACAATGCAAGCAGAGCGCCCCCAACTGCAAAGTAAAGCATATGCGCCAGCTTGTCGGCTCCGGGAAAGGGGGGGAGCTGCACGTCGTCTCCCGGCAGAGAAGAAAGCACCCACAAGCCAACCAACCAAAGCACGAACAAACCCCGTGGCAGCGCCAAAGCTAAAAATGACCGAGTGCCCTTCATGAAGTAATATGAAATCTAGTTGTGAGCCGCGTTTCAAAGCAACTTATCCTGGGAATCGACGGAGGAGCGACTAAGACCAACTGGACGCTCTGCGAACTGCGGTCCGGCGAATTGTTTCCTGTCAGAAAAGGCCTCCTCGGCCCAGGAAGCATGAAACTGCTCGCGCCGGAGGACCTGAGCAAACTGCTGTCCGTTCTCCCATCCGAAGCCTCGTGCGTAGGGCTTTTTATGGCGGGATGCGCAACCCTCCAGGACCGGCGCCACCTCCAGAGGATTGGCTCTTCCGTGTGGCCGAATGCGGCGATACGAGTGGGCGGTGATCGGGAATCGGGATTTGCCGCCGCCTTTGGCGAAGGAGATGGAATCGCAATCATTGCGGGAACCGGATCCGCCATCACCGGCCGTTTTTCAGGAAATGAAGATCGCGCGGGGGGTTGGGGGCATCTCCTTGGCGACAGCGGTGGCGGCTACGACCTGGCGATTCGCGCCCTTCGCCGGGTGCTTTTCGACTTTGACACGGGACGTCGAATCACCGCCCTGGCGCGTGACGTTCTTCGCACTTTAGGTCTGAACACACTGCGGGAACTCACCAATTGGGCTCAGACTGCGCAGAAGAACGATCTCGCGCGGCTTACGCCATTGCTCTTTGGACACGAGGCCGAAGCTGCTGAAATCTTGAAGGAGGGATCGGAAGCATTGGCACGCCTAACTGCTGCGGTCTGCCGCAGACTTGGCTACCAGAAACCTCCTGTTCAGCTGATGGGAGGTGTCTTCATCAATCAACCTCTCTATGCACGGATGTTCGGCGACGCCCTCAAGCGGGAATGGCCAGGTGGCCAAGTTTCGGTCTGCCGAACACCCCCGAGTCTCGGCGCCGCGTTTCTAGCCGTCAACACGGCCGTGGTAATTGCTGAAGAACCCATAGATCTCGCTGAAAGCTCACTGCGAGAAGGAACCACGGAGCAAGTTAATCAACGTTCAGAAAACCTCGACCGGATGCCGATTCGAGAGCTTGTTTTGTTGTTTGTCCATGAGGAAAAATGGGTGGAGAAGGCTCTGGCGGCGTGCATTGAGCCGTTGTCCCAGGCAGTCGAGGTTACAACGAAATCGCTGAAACGAGGCGGCAGACTCTTTTACGTGGGCGCGGGAACGAGTGGACGACTGGGGGTGCTCGATGCAAGTGAAATGCCTCCGACCTTCGGGGTTCCTCCCGATCGCGTTCAAGCTATCATCGCGGGGGGGATGTCGGCGATGCAGGCGAGCGTGGAAGGGGCCGAAGATGATGAGATCGCTGCAGCTCTGGCCATCAAGGAACGGGGTGTCACTGGTCGAGATGTCGTTTGTGGAATAAGCGCGAGTGGAAGAACACCATTTGTGCTCGGGGCACTTGAAGCCGCCCAAGCGAGCGGCGCCGCAACCATTTTACTGAGCTGCAATCCGCGCCGCCAAAGAGGTCTTGTTCGCGCGGATGTCCAGATCGACCTTCCCACGGGACCTGAGCTCCTTTCCGGATCGACCCGACTAAAGGCTGGCACCGCGACGAAGGTGGCCCTGAATATAATCTCATCCTGCACCATGATTCGACTCGGTCGTGTTGAGGGCAACCTCATGACTTGCTTGCAACCCTCCAACAAGAAACTGCGTGATCGCGCCACCCGCATCGTTGCGGCGCGTCTTGGACTTGGCGAAGCAGAGGCCAGGAATCGACTTCGCTGCGCAAATTGGGACATTCGAGACGCGCTCGCCCCGCGCCGGATTGCATAAGCTACTTGGTGCTAAATGCCTGATCAACAGAACGGAACACCCTGGACCGCTTCTTTGCGCGAGGATTGGCACGTATTGTGCTGACCTTTTCTTACAATTGAACAGCCCGGTCGAAGGGAAAAAATCGGAGGTATGGGGGATGCTTCTGATCAGGGCATTAGCGACCGGGCTGTTCGTTCTTTGAAATGGTAGACGGCCGGGCGGCCTGGGAATGCCGCCCCTACCATTAGGAGGTCCCGTCAATTTCCGCTCGTTCTAACCCACCGCGAATTTTCTTAAAAACTACGCTAGACCTTCTTGCCGCGTTGAAGGAGCTCAACCTCGTAGCCCTCGGGAGCGTCGATGAAGGCAATGACCGATCCGTCTGAGCTCTTGTGCGGACCGTCACTGAGCGGGTATCCAAGGGCGGACGAATGGCGCGCAAACTCCTCGATGTCGTCCACGACAAACGCCAGATGCGTCAGATCGGGTCCAACCTGGACCGGCCCGCTGGCATCATACTTGCAGATCTCGATGAGCTCCTCGCTTTCCGGCGCCTTAAAAAAAACCAACTGCGAACCGCGTCCACTGGTGCTGCGCCTGACCTCTTCGAGCCCAAGCACATCCTTGTAGAAGTGAACGGCCTTATCCAGGTCGGTGACGCGGTAACGCGTGTGATCCAATTTCTTAACCATACACATGAGTCTAACCGCGAAACCCACCGCTTAAAATGCAAAAAGTAGCGAGCTCTCAGCGCAGGGCTACGAATCTGGGTCAGGGATGATTGGCCAGGCTTCGACTTGGACGTCCTCCGCTGCGACCACATGGTCAGGTCCGCGCTCGGGAGCGGAGAATCCGTCTGCTGCCGCGGGATTGAAACTCCATTTTTCGACAAGGGCAGGACCGATGCGATAGGGCCGGTGATGAACTTGCCCGTAGTAGAGGCGGCTCCTGCGATCAGCGGAGTAAAGAAAGTAACGTTCGACCAAAAAGAACTCTAGCGAACCCGGTTGAGTTTCTCTCTTCGGACCTGATCTCGTCCCGAAGCGAAACTGTGCCTCTGGCATTCGACGTCGTTTCGCCTGGTAGGTACAGATTGCACTTTGATCGACCTGAGCACGCATGCGCGCGTGAACGTAGTTCAAATGGAAGCAGCGCTTGGCGAGCTCCACAGCGAGGGGCTGATTGCATACCAGCGAATAAAACCAGATACCTGGCCGCCCGGAGTTGTTGTAGACGTAGGTGCGCACGTTCAGTTCGAGAAAATCGGACAACCAGCGAACGCAAGGCAAACCTCGGGGATGAACCCTCCTCATGAAAAAAGGCACGATGCCCAGCCAGGCTTGGCCGTCGAACGTATCAACAAACAATCCTCGCGGAAGTGTCTTCTGGATTTCGGCGGGATCCCACGCCCAATGCAGGAACAACAGCTGCTCCCAGCCCATTAGGAGGAGGGAACCGGACTGGGGCCGCTTGCGCGCGAGTAAGCGATCTTCAATCTGCGGTTGTTTCATTATCCTGGAAGACGAGTCGACCGCTCCGCGACGATCATCATTCCCATTTGCGCATCGGCTATCGGCAAGCTTTTATCTGGCTGATGACTTCACACGAGCTTTTTCAAAGGGCAATGCGCGTCATTCCCAGCGGTGTGAACTCACCGGTGCGAGCGTTTCGAGGGGTTGGTGGTGAGCCGTTCTTTGTCTCTCGAGCGGAGGGAGCACGGGTTTTTACGATCGAGGGAAGAGAGCTTATCGATTACGTGGGGACATGGGGTCCGGCCATTCTCGGGCACGCTCCGGATGTAGTGGTCGCCGCCGTCTGCGGCGCCGCCTCGAGAGGTCTGAGTTTTGGAATTCCAAATCCGCTCGAGGTGGAAATGGCGGAAATGATTTGTAGTCTCGTTCCCTCGATCGAACGGGTTCGGATGGTCAACAGCGGCACTGAGGCGACGATGAGCTGTCTCCGCTTGGCAAGAGGGTTCACCAAGCGGGACAAAATCATCAAGTTTGAAGGGTGCTACCATGGACATGTCGATTCTCTGCTGGTAAAGGCCGGCAGCGGTGCCCTTACCCATGGTCGACCTGACAGCGCCGGCGTTCCCGCGTCACTCGCAGATCTTACCATTGTCCTTCCGTTCAACGATCTTGGCGCTGTTCAAGAGGCCCTTCAAGCCAACCACGGCGAAGTGGCAGCAATCATCTTGGAACCAGTTCCAGCCAACGCGGGATTGTATCTTCCAGAGTCCGGTTTTCTCGAAGGATTGCGTGCTCACTGCGACCAGGAAGGGGTGCTTCTCGTTTTCGACGAGGTTATGACCGGGTTTCGCCTCTCGCCCGGTGGCGCTCAAGAGCTCTATAATGTCAGGCCGGACCTCACCGCCCTCGGCAAAGTCATCGGCGGCGGCCTGCCGGTCGGCGCATTCGGCGGGCGCGCGGAAATCATGGGGCAGCTTTCGCCGGACGGACCGGTCTACCAAGCAGGGACATTGTCAGGAAATCCGATCGCTATGGCGGCTGGCCTTGCGCAGATCAATGAACTAATCCGGCGAGGTGGGTGGTCGCGTTTGGAAGAACTGGGAGCACACTTCGAAGAAGGCATCCGCCGCGCTATTGCGGGACGGCCAATTACCTTCCATCGGATCGGTTCCATGTTTTGCCTCTACTTTTGCGAAGGACCTGTTCGCAACCTTACAGAAGCCGCTCGCAGCGACCGACAGCGCTTCGCCCGGTATTTCCATGCCTGCCTCGATGGCGGCGTTTATTTCGCGCCGTCTCAGTTTGAAGCTGGATTTCTCTCCCTGGCGCACAGCGAAGCGGACATCGAGCAAAGCGTTCGCATCGCGGCAGCCGCAGTTCGAGCTGCCGGTTACGAGTGATTGGGCCGCCGAACCGAACGTGCTCCGGCCGAAATAACTCCGCCATGCACAGCGCGCTTATTTTGCCCACTGGACAAGTGGTATCAACTCCCCTAGCGGTATCGCCGTGAACCATCGGGTGCGCACTCGCGCGAAGTTCTTCTTCGAGCGCGATCAAAAGTTCTTTGTGAAAGGAGTCACCTACGGTCCGTTCGCGCCCGACGCCGAAGGTGCACATTTCGGCACGCCCGATAAGGCTCGGAGCGACTTCCTGCTCATGGCTCAAGCCGGGGTTAACTTAATTCGGGTTTATTACGTGCCTCCGACGTGGTTTCTCGACCTCTGCGAGGAATTTCGACTGCGCACGCTTATCTCGATTCCCTGGAGCGAACATCTTGAATTTCTCAACGATCGCAAGGTACGCCGCGATGCCGAACGTGCCGTCGCCGAAGGCGTGCGCCAGAATGCCGGACATCGCGCCGTGTTTGGCTACCTCGTAGGAAATGAGATTCCGAGCACGATGGTCCGGTGGCTAGGTCCGCGGCAAGTGACCGAGTTCGTGGAAAATCTGATCAACATCGGCCGCGAGGAGGATGATAGCGCGCTTTTTTCTTACGCGAGTTATCCTCCCACCGAATATCTGCTTCCACAAAACTCGGATTTCGCGACGTTCAACGTTTACCTCCATCGCCAATCTGATTTCGAGAGCTACCTGGCGCGCCTGCAGAACCTATCCGAGGAGAAGCCGCTGCTCCTCGGCGAGTTCGGCATGGACACCATCCGCCACTCCGAGGACGACCAGGCAGAGATGCTGCGCTGGCATATTGAAAGCGTTGTTCGCGGCGGACTGGCGGGGACGACCATTTACGCCTGGACTGACGAGTGGTTTCGCGGTGGCCAGGAGATCACCGAGTGGGCGTTTGGCCTGGTTCGCCGTGATCGCACCCCAAAACTCTCCTACTCGACAGTCAAGGAACTCTTCGCCAACGACGGCTCGATGACTCGGAAGGTCAGCCTGCGACGCTATCCAAGGGTTTCGGTGGTTGTCTGTTCATACAATGGCGCCAAGACCCTCGATCGGTGCCTCGAATCGCTGCAACGTCTGGAATATCCCGATTACGAAGTGATTCTTGTTGATGATGGATCAAAGGACCACACGCAGCAGATTGCCACGAGGCATTCCTGGGTGGTCAACATCCGACAGGAAAATTCGGGCCTAAGTGTAGCTCGCAACGTCGGTGCCCGAGCCGCCACGGGCGAAGTTATTGCCTACACCGACAGCGACTGTATGGCTGATCCGGAGTGGCTCTACTTTATGGTCGGCACGTTGTTGAGCGGAGATTTCGCGGGTGTTGGCGGTCCTAATATCTCACCACCCGCCGAGAACTGGATACAGGCCTGTGTAGCTGCTGCGCCCGGTGGCCCCAATCATGTGCTCTTGTCCGATGTCATTGCGGAGCACATTCCCGGCTGCAACATGGCGTTTTATAAATGGGCTTTCGAGAAAGTTGGCGGATTTGATCCGGAGTACCGCAAGGCTGGCGATGATGTGGATTTTTGCTGGCGGCTCCAGCAAGAGGGCCAAATCATCGGCTTCAGTCCGGCGGCTGTCGTCTGGCACTACCGGCGGTTCACGCTACCTGCGTTCCGAAAGCAACAACAGGGGTACGGAGAAGCTGAATCGCTCCTTCGTTTCAAGCATCTTGTTTTCTTTGGTCCCACCGGGACCGCCAAGTGGAAAGGCCAGATCTATGGTGCGCCGCGTTTCACCTGGCTGGTGAATCGGCCAATCATCTATCACGGAATTTTCGGACAGGGACTCTTTCAGTCCATTTATCCGACCCCTCAGTCTGACCTTGCCGCCTATTTGAGCAGCATCGAATGGGTGGTCCTGACTCTGTTTGTTTTCGGCCTCTCGATTCCTCTGCCGTTTCTACGAATTGTGCCGTACCTCATGTTTGGCGGGACGTTCCTTGTCGCGCTTTCCTACATGATTCACGCCAAGCTCGAGCCGAAGCATGATACGATCCGCGCGCGCCTGCTGGTCGCTTTCCTGGCGCTTGCCCAGCCGCTCGCCCGCGGCTGGTCGCGCTCCTTCACTTGGCTGAAGTTCAAGCGCACGCCCCCGGCAGTTATCGCTTCACCGGAGCGAAACTACACGCCGACGCGCGGCAGTATCTCGAAGCTAAATTTCTGGTCCGAGAATGGTGAGGGCCGTGAGCGACTTCTGCCGGAAATCGTCAGGGCGCTCCAATCAGAAGGGTGGAACTACTCGATCGATACGGGTTGGAAGGACTGGGATGTCCAGGTCTATGGCAGCTTTTGGTGGGGTAT
>DATDKN010000316.1:0-6828 GCA_036519995.1 Terrimicrobium sp.
TGAGACAGCAGGGTGATTGTGTCCGTTCAATCTGCTCACGTGGCGGAACTGGCAGACGCGTGCGCCTCAGGAGCGCATGGGGAGACCCCTTGGAGGTTCGAATCCTCTCGTGAGCACGGCTCCGATTTCGTGCTCTGGCCCCTTCCGAATTCTGACGCAACTTCGTCATGGAAACGACTCTTCCACAACAGAACCCCAGCTTCGTTCGCCGCACCTTCGCCGCCATCGCCGCGCGCTATGATCTCGCCAATCATCTTCTCAGCGGCGGATTCGATTTCCTGTGGCGCGCGCGAGCTGCCCGCATCATCGCTGGCGAGAAACCTCGCCGTATCCTCGATCTTGCTACAGGAAGCGGAGACCTTGCTCTGGCCCTGCGAAAAGCGTCTCCGCACTCGCTGGTCGTTGCGGCGGATTTCTGCCTGCCCATGCTCGAAATCGCGAGAAGAAAGCGAGTGCCAGCCCTCGTGCAGGCGGACGGACTTCAGTTACCATTTCAGGATGGAAAATTCGATGCGCTGACGGTCGCTTTTGGGCTGCGCAACATGGCGGCTTGGGATGAAGCATTGCAAGAAATGGCCCGCGTGCTACGTCCCGGGGGAGTTCTCCTGGTCATGGACTTTTCGCTGCCAGAGTTTCCTCCACTTAGGATCATCTACCGCGTCTATTTGCATAAGATACTGCCGCGCTTCGCCGCAGTAATCACCGGCAACAGGGAAGCATATGAATATCTCGGAAGCTCGATCGAGTCCTTCCCCCGGGGGCGCAAGATGGAGGAGCTAATGCAAGCCAACGGCTTTACAGAGTTCCGTGCGAGATCTCTCTGCTTCGGAGTCGCGAGTATCTATACGGCTCGAAAAGCTTATAAATAAACATCCTGCCCATTCGAACGTCCCGCCCACTTACGCACTCGGAAAATGTGGGCGGGTCGGGTGTGTGGATTTAGCGAAACGAAGTTGCGCGCGCCGGTCCACAGGAAGCGTTCCCCCGTCAAGAGATCTTCGACCTGGAAGGTTTCGTGATGGCCCAGACCCAGATCTTCCAAGGGCACATGAACGAAGGCCGTTTGCGAGTGGTTAGGATCCACGGTGACCGCGCAGAGTATGAGGTTATCGCGCGCCGCGGTGGTCTTGCAATAAAAGAGAACGTTGTCGTTCTCGGCGTGATAAAACCGGAGGTTGGCGTATTCGTGAAAGGCGCGGTTTTCGTTCCGGATGGCATTTAGCTTGGTGATATACTCCTTGATGTTGCCGGGTGCGTCCCAATTGCGTCCCTTGAACTGATACTTCTCTGAATCGTAGTACTCTTCTTTCCCAGGAACGGGGACGTGCTCGCAGAGCTCGAACCCGCTGTAGATCCCATAGACCGGAGAAAGCGTGGCCGCGAGAACGGCCCGGATGAGGAACGGCGGACGCCCGCCTTGCTGAAGAAAATCCGGCAGGATATCCGGGGTATTCGCAAAGAAGTTCGCCCGGAAAAAGTCCTTCATCTCTGTCTGCGTCAACTGGGTGAGATACGTCTCGAGCTCCCACTTCGTATTTCGCCATGTGAAGTAGGTGTAGCTTTGAGTAAAACCCGCCTTCGCAAGCACGGCCATCATCTTTGGGCGTGTAAAGGCCTCACTGAGGAACTGTGCATCCGGATACTTCTCGTGGATCTCGGCAATGAGCCATTCCCAGAACGAAACAGGCTTGGTGTGAGGATTGTCCACCCGGAAAATGCGCACGCCAAGGTTGCACCAAAACGCAATCACATCGTGCAACTCCCTCCAAAGCGCCTCCCAGTTCGGATTATGAAAATTCAGCGGATAGACGTCCTGGTATTTCTTGGGTGGATTCTCAGCGTATTTGATGGTCCCATCGGGGCGTTTGAAGAACCATTCGGGATGGTCCCTCACGTAAGGGTGATCGGGCGAGCAATTGATAGCAAAGTCGAGGGCGATCTCCAGCCCCCGCTTCTTGATCTCGCTGACCAGCCACGCGAAGTCTTCCAGCGTGCCGAGTTCCGGCGCGACATCCTTGTGACCGCCGCCATTGACCCCTTGCCGGTAATTTCCGATAGCGTACGGCACGCCCGGCTCGCCCGGCTGGCAGTTCACGGAATTGTTGCGACCTTTTCGGTTGCTCTCGCCGATGGGATGGATCGGCGGGAAATAGATCACGTCGAAGCCCATTGCTTTGGCGTCGTCGATCCGAGGCAGGCAATCGCGAAACGTCGATCCGCTATCCGGTTTCCCCTCAGCCGAACGCGGGAAGAACTCATACCAGGCGGTGAAGACAGCGCGCTCGCCATCCACCCAAATGGGCAACAAAGGATGGTAATCGGTTGAAAGCGAGCGGTCCGCCCAGACCGTCATCAAGCCGGAGAGCTCCGCGGAAGCAGCGATCAAGTTCGTTTCTTCGGGACTTGCAGTTTCTAGGCGCGTCGCGAACGCTAAAAGCAAGTCCGCATCGGGTGTTCCCGCCGCGCGTCTCGCCGCCTCCTTGATAAATGCCGCGCCCTCGAGCGATTCGCTCTGGAGGTCGCGGATGCCTCCGTCGAATTTTTTATGGATCTCCTCTTGCCAGGACTTGAAAGTGTCGCCCCATGCCTCAATCGTCATTTCCCAAGGACCCGGCGCCGTCACAGTAAGCACACCGCGCCACCGGTCATTCACGAGAGGTTCCATCGGGGTTTCCAGCCAGGTGGACTCCCCAACCGGACGCCACTTCAGAAGAGCAGACACCACGTCGTGTCCTTCCTTGAATATGTCGGCCTCAACAACAAGGTCCTGGCCAACGGCGCGTTTGATGGGATAGCGTCCGCCGTCGAGTTGCGGGGTGATGTTTTCGACTATGACTGTTCCGGGGTCACTAATTTTCATGGGAGCGAATCGAGCAAGGCTACGAACTCGTCCAAGCCGTCGACACGCGCAGCCACTTCTCGTAGCGAGCGGCGAGCGGCCGGAATATGGGCGAGGAAATCTGGGCGGCCCTTTTGAAGTCCAAGAAACCCGTAGGCGCCGAGGGCTTGCATGAGGCGCTGGAGGGCGCAAAAGTTAAATACTTCGTCGAAGTCGCTGGTCAGCTGCATGCCAGAGTGGAGGGCCACGCGCTTGTAGAATTGTAGGAGCTCGCTGCGCTCGCTACTCGTGAGGTCGACGTAGGGATCGTAGAGAAGTGAGGCGACATCGTATTGCGGCAGGCCCGGCCGCATGCCTTGAAAGTCGATTAGCCAGGCTTGTTCGTCCTGAATAATAATATTCTGCGATTGGAAATCGCGGTGAACGAGCGTGCGCGGAAGCGAGGCGAGTCGCGCGGCGATCTCGTGCATCCTGGCAAGTTGCGAGTACCTGTGCACCGCGGACTCCTCGAGTCCAAAATGCGCGCGCAAACAGTTGTCAAAAAAATACTGCTGCTCCCAAAGATAGAGCTGCTCGCTAAACTCGCGTTCGAGCCGAAGACCCGAGGTGGGAAGATCGCGAGTGGCTGCGATGTGCAGCCTGCTTGCCTGGAAGAGCGCGGATTCATAGAGGGAGCGCCGATCATGCCATGGAGCAGCGCGCCAAGCCCATAAGTCTTCGTCGCCCAGGTCTTGCATCCAGATCAACCCCTCGGACGCATCATGAAAATAGATCGCAGGCACGTTTACGCCCGAGGCCGCGAGAAACCGCGCGATCTCGACGTAGTGGCGATTTTCCTCCTTCTGGCTGGAATACTTCACCAGAATCACCGGGCTCTCGTTCCCGGCGCAGATGCGATAAAATTTCCGCTCGGAGCCCCCTTTTTCCAGAGGCATGATTTCAACCCGCGAGCGATAGCGCGGAAATTTTTCCTGCGTCTGAAGGACTAATCGTTCCAAGCTCATACGGCCGCGGTTAGGTCAGCGTTCTCGTGCCGCCCCGATATGACCAGACTTCCGGCAACGACGCAACTCCGGAGAATGGACCCTGCTCGAATGGTTGCGCGTTCCCAGAGGATTGAGTCTTCGATGACCGTGGAACCTTCCAGCACGCAGCCACTGCCGACCGCATAGAATCCGGTGAGACGAGCGCCGGGAGCGACCTCCGCATCGGCCGCGACTCTCGCCGGCCAGTCCTCCCCCTTGAGATAATCGGGCCGCCAGCGACGACGGCTGATCACCTGGTGGACCTTAAGGTATTCGGAACGCGATCCGATATTGAACCATTCACGCTCGTTGAGGACGACACCGCCGATCTTCCCTCCGCTTCGAAGCCAATCCACCAAAATGGGAACAAACGAGACCTTTTTCCCCGCGGGAATCCTTTGGAAAATATCGCGATTCCAAATCGACACGTTGGCGAAGTCAAAAGCTCCGGAGCGATGCCGCCCCGGCTCGATTGCGGTGACACGACCGTTGTGATCGAGAGTGAGACCGGCGGCCAGGCCGGTGGTGCGCAAGGCGAGAGTAACATTGTTCCCCCTGCGAAAGTGCTGGTCAATTAGTTCGTCCAGCTCGATATCGGTGAGAATATCGCCACTATAGACAATAAACGGTTCCTGGCCGATCCATACCTCGGCATTCTTGATACCACCGCCAGTTTCGAGGAGGTCCGGCTCGTGAACAAGCTTTACCCTGCAGCCGCCATAGCTGTGGTTCCGGAACAACGGCTCCATCTGACTGGCAAGATGGTGGGTGTTGATGACGAAAGATTCCACCCCAACCGCACAGAGATGATCGAGTGCGAAAGTGATCAACGGTTTGCCAAAGATCGGGATCAAAGGTTTAGGCCGCACCAGCGTTAACGGCCGCAGCCTGGTTCCTAATCCGGCACCGAGGACGAACGCCGTCCCGATCCTTCCGCTCACGTCGCCGGTCTTTCGATGATGCTTACTTCATCGATGTAGGCTTCGCCCCCGGGCGGAATGGAAAAACTGATCTCCAGGAGCGAGTGGGTCATCTCCTTGAGGTCTTGCAAATTCTTATCCTTTAGAGCGACCCGAAATTCCTTGCGCACCTCAGACCATATCGGCGTCGGGTTAAATTTGATCGTCTCGTAAACGGTTTGATTTGCCTCGTTTCTTTTCACTTCGGCTGAGCCGCGCTCTCCTTGGATAAGCTTATCATCGCTTAGCTTTTTCGAGCCGCTCCATCCAATGATGGCCTGCCCATCACCGATTCGGCCCTTCACTTTAAAGCTAAGGATGTAGCTGGTATTTGCCTTCAGGCGGAAGCGATCCGCTTGCCGCAGCATAAAATAGCGTGCCGGAGCATACATGAGTATCTGCTCTGGCGACTGATCCATTTTCGGTTCTTTGAGGCTAAACCCCGGAAATGCTGGCGTGTAAACCGAGGGGGCAGGCATAAGCTTATTTTGAGCGGGCACATAGCCTACCTTCAAACACGACTTTCCCTCGGTCGGCTGGGCGACTTTGTCTTCCTCCCCTTTGACAATGCTCATAAAGGCGAGGAAATTTCCGCGCCTCACTCCGAAGTCGATGTCCCAGCCCGAGGGCACCTGGAAGGCCGGAGTGCCGGGAGTTCCCTTGAGCTCAACCGGAGGAGAGAACTTTGGCTCGGTCTTTGTACCGACGTTCAGCGCCATGGCCAGGCGTCCGTTGCTCTTGCCGACAACGAGATCGAAGAGCCCGTCTCCATTGAAATCTCCAGTCGAGACCGTGCAGATCCCGCCGAAGGTTAACGGGCTGCCGGCGGGGCCAGCAATAAACGAAGCAAAGGGTATTTCTGCGGGAGGCGCATCGAGCTTTGTCGCCTCGCCTTTGTTTAGATAGACTGCGATCTTCCCCGAACGCTCAGCCACCAGGAGGTCTGGTGCGCCGTCGCCGTTGTAATCAACGACCGTGGGGGTCAACTGCTCCAGACCATCTCCGAAGGCCAGGACATAACGCTTGCTCTCGTCAAAGGAAGGCCGAGCTCCAGAGCCCTGATTGATTAACAAGTGAATGTTGTTCGCCGAATAAGAGCCTTCACCCAATAAAAGGTCGTCCTTCCCATCCGCGTTCCAATCCCAGGTACACGGAGCGAATACATTGCCCCAGCGTTTCCTTGGGTCTTTCATCGTGGGAATGACGGCGCGGGAAACGTCCTGCGGCTGCTTGAAATCCGGAACTTGGGCCGACCCCCCGTTCGCGACAAAAAGGACCTCGCCAAGATAATTGCCGGCAACCAGGTCCTTTTTCCCGGACTTCATCATCTCGGTGGGAAAGATTCTCGGAGCGAGCCGCGCCCCCGGCGCTTCTCGTCCGATAGTGGGATCGTGTTGCGCGGTCCGGGTGAGAAAAATTTCCCCCAGATCTCCCGACGTGAACTTTGGCTGCTGCTTGTCGCCGCTATTGAAGTAGATTCGCAGGTAGCCAAGCACGTCCATGGTCACAAGATCGACCAGACCATCTGCGTTCATGTCGGTCGCCCCAACGGAAATAGGCATGACCGTGTCGGCGATTTCTCCGCGCAAGGTTAGAACCGGCACCTGGCCGCGCTCACCGGTCAGAAAGCCCGCGCTGTCCACTCCCTGCCAAAGGTTCTGCCGTTGAGACGATGCTTCGAAGCCGCCATTGACGACCAGATTTTTTGGCGCGCCTGCGGGCGCCGGCTGTGCGCGCAGGCTAAAGCTCGCGAGTTGACCAACAATGAGAACCAGCAGGATCGCAGAAAAGCGCATACCTAATTCACGTAATCGCACCGTAGTGGCAACAGGGCGGGAAATTCAAATGCAAACGAACTTATTCCGCTACTGCGATCGGCTCACGAGGGCGAACGACGAAGTAGAGCACGGCAATTGCTGCGATGAGGATCGCGGCGATGAGCGGCGCACGCGTGCCGGCGGCGGCGGTCGTTACGCGCGAGACAACCAAGAGGCCACAGATCAGG
>DATDKN010000317.1:0-3468 GCA_036519995.1 Terrimicrobium sp.
GCCAGCATCGGGCGCGACAGTCAGAAGCAGAACGCGGAGACAGCCGCGACGTTCGCCGCGAGCCATCCGCAACGTGTCGCGGAGGTGGCCTTCGCGCGCGAGCCGCAGGTAATCAGAGGATTTGGTGAAAGCAGCGCGCGAGACGCCGCGCCTGCGGACAAAAATGACGAGGAAACCGACCTGTCGGCGGCCCTCGAGTTTGCGGCAACTCTCCTGCCAGCCGACCGCCCGGCCCGTATCGTGCTTTTTAGCGATGGAGTTCCCACCGCAGGCCGAAACCCCGTGGAAACCACCGCGCAGCTGAAGGATGTCGAAATCGATACGGTGCCGGTCCCAGCGGTCTCTGAAAAGGACGCTGCGGTGGTCTCAATCAAACTGCCAAACTCCCTGCGTGAGGGAGAAATTTTCGATCTTTCGGCGCAGGTGTTCTCGACCTCGCCGATACCCTCGGCGTCGATTCGTGTTTATCAGAACGATCTGCTCGTCAATGAGGTTCAAAGAGAGCTCTCCAAGGGAGTTTCAGAGATTGTCTTTCCCAACCTGCGAGCTGAGGGACGTATGGCCCTCTATGAGGTGGAAGTGAAAGCGCCTGAGGATTCAGCCTTGGAAAACAACCGAAAGAAGGTGGCCGTTGCGCACTCTGGACGGCCAAAAGTACTCATCATCGATAGAAATCCCATCCAAGCAGAATCCCTGGCTCAAGCCATGCGGGCTTCGGACGTTGAAGTCGAGATCCGTCCGCCGGACGGCTTGGCGACAGACCTCGAGGGGTTCGAAGCGTTTGATCTGATCGTTTTCTCCGAAGCTCCGGCCGCCGACTTTTCCGATGAGCAGATGAAAACTCTGGTGAGATGGGTCAAGGATTTTGGCGGTGCATTCATGATGCTCGGCGGCGAGGAGAGTTTTGGCGCCGGCGGCTACTTTCGGACCTCGATATCCACTTTGCTTCCGGTGAAAATCGAACGCGAAGAGCGGGAAGAAACACCCGTCGTCGCTTTGCTCGTGATTCTTGATCGTTCCGGTTCAATGTCCGCGCCCGCGGGTGGGCAGACGAAGATGGCATTGGCCAATGAAGGGGCAGCTTTGGCGCTCGACGTTCTGCAGGCCAAAGATCTTTTCGGACTTTTGGCTGTAGATACGCGCGTCCAGGAGGTGGTCCCGCTTGGTCGAATCAGCGACAAAGTCGGCGCATCAAAGCGGATTGCTGGGATTACCTCCGGCGGCGGAGGAATCTATATCTACACGTCGCTCGCCGAGGCGCTCCCGCGGTTGCGCGAAGCTCAGGCAAAAATCAAGCATGTCATCCTCTTTTCGGATGCGGCCGATGCAGAGGAAAAGTCTTCCGGCGAGCCTGGCACCAATAAGGCAGGAACGGGCAATTCGAGTTTTGACCTGGCAGCGGCGATGCTCGCCAGCCGAATCACCGTTTCCGTGGTCGCGCTCGGCACTGAGCAGGACAAGGATACCGCCTTTCTCCGTCAGTTAGCCGCCCAGGGCGGCGGGCGGTTCTACTTGACCGCAGATGCGGCGACCCTTCCACGCTTGTTTGCCATCGAAACGATGCGAGCCGCGGAGTCGAGTCTTCGAGAAGACGCTTTTCTCGCGCAACCGGCTGGCTCCAACGAAGCGCTCAAGGGCATCAATTGGCGGGAGGCGCCACTTCTGCTCGGGTTCAACACCTCAGAGTTGAAACCGGGTGCGGAGCTCTTGCTGTCGACAGAAAGAGGCGATCCTCTGCTGGCACATTGGCGCTACGGGCTCGGCCGAGTCGCTGCGTTTACCAGCGACGCAAAGTCGCGCTGGGCATCCGAGTGGCTGAGTTGGTCTGGCTATGGCAAATTGTGGGGCCAGCTTGTCCGCATGCTGGTCCGTCCGGCCGACCGGAGCGACCTGATGGTCGAGCTTCGGGAGGAAGGCGGCGACATCGTCATTGACTCGGAAGCGGTCACGCCGGAGGGAATGTTTCGCAACGGTCTTGAAGTCAACGTCTCCTTGGCGGCCCAGGCTGCCCAGCCCGTCTCGGTGAAAAGCGAGCAAATAGCACCTGGCCTTTATCGGGCGAGACTCAAGAAACCTGAGACTGGAAGCGCCATCATCGCGGTGAGCGACGGAGCCGGACGCCCGGTCTCCAAAGCCTGGACACGCGATTATCCCGCGGAGTTTCAGATCATGCAGGATGGAGCTCCGCTTCTCCGAGAGCTTTCAGCCCTTACTGGCGGACGATTTGAAGTCAAGCCCGAGGAGATGCTTCGGCCTGCGCTTCACCCGGCCCTGACGCGAAGAGAACTCGCCCCATGGCTTCTTGCCATCGCGCTGCTTCTATTGCCGGTGGACATCTGGCTGAGACGCAGAGAATGGTCCGGGGTTCGCGAAAATTCCTTGCCGCCATTTTCGCGGGCCAATTAGCCTTACCCGATGAAGATACTAGTCACCGGTGGCGCTGGATTCATCGGCTCTCATGTTGTCCGAAGTCTGCTGCAAACCGGCTCTGAGGTCGCGATTCTCGACGACTTCAATGACTTCTACGACCCGCAAATCAAACGTGCGAATGTCAAGGAATTCAATGGAGAAGCCGAGGTCATCGAGGCTGATATTCGCGATGCCTCCGCCATGAAAGAGATCGTGGGGCGCGCCGGCTACGACTCGATCATCCACATCGCCGCGCGCGCCGGCGTGCGTCCGTCAGTGCAAAACCCTTTCGCCTACATTGAAACCAACGTAGTTGGCACCTACAACCTTCTCGAGGCCGCACGCCTTGCGCGGGTCGGCCAGTTTCTGCTTGCCTCCAGTTCCTCGGTCTATGGTATGGCGCGGAAGGTACCTTTTTCGGAGGATCTGGCGCTTCCTCAGACGTTGAGTCCGTATGCCGCCACGAAACTTGCCGCCGAGCACCTCTGCGGAAGCTACTCCCATCTCTATGATATCCCGGTCGTGGTAATGAGGTTTTTCACGGTGTATGGGCCTGCCCAGCGCCCGGATCTTGCGATCCATAAATTCACCGATTGTATTTACCACGGCAGGCCCATTCAGCAGTATGGGGACGGGACGACGCGTCGCGACTACACCTACGTGGATGACATTGTTCAAGGCGTGCTTGGAGCCCTCAAATATCGCAGGACGCCCTTCGAGATCTTCAACCTCGGTGAGAATCAAACCACCACGCTCACGGACCTCATCGGTTCCATCGAGAACGCTCTCGGCAAAAGGGCCATCATCGAACACCTACCGGAGCAGCAGGGCGACATGCCGCTCACGTGTGCGGACATTGACAAAGCGCGCACCCTGCTTGGTTATCACCCGCGCGTAAAAATATCTGAAGGCATCCCAAAATTTGTTGACTGGTATCTCAAGCAGCAGAAGCGATGACTGTTGCCGACCTGCTGCGCGAGTTGATTCGCATCCCGAGCGTCAATCCCGATGGCGATCCAGGGACAACACACACCGGCGAAAAAGAGTGCGCGAAGTTCG
>DATDKN010000318.1:0-4150 GCA_036519995.1 Terrimicrobium sp.
GAGAGGCGTTCGGGCGCCTGTTCGAAGTGATGAAAAGCTCCGTTCTCCTTATAGGTTTTCAGGCGGAAGTGTGTGGCCGTCGCCTGCACGGCATCAATCGTGCTCAATTTTTCGGCCACGAAGGCGGCCACGCCTCGAAGATTTTCAGCCTCGACGACGATAAGAAGATCATAACCGCCGCTCATGAGATAGCAGGTTTGCACCTCCTCGAACTTAGCGATGCGTGAAGCGATGCGATCGAAGCCGCCATCGCGCTCGGGCGTGATCTTCACTTCGATTACGGCCGTGACGATGTCAGTATCCCATTTTTCCCGGTTAATGATTGTTTGGTAACCGAGAATCACTCCTTCGCGCTCGAGGCGCGAGATCTCCTGCTCAACCTGGTCGGTCGTCAGGTCGAGCAGGCGCGCAAGGTCTTCACGCGGAATCAGGGCATTTTTCTGAAGGAGGTCGATAAGCGCTTCCATGCAATCTCATAATTGCGCTAGCGCTCCTTCTTGGCAAGTGCCCTGCTTCTGACTAAGATTACTTTATGGCTACAACCAAGAAGAAAACTACCCCCAGGAAATCTGCCGCCGGCCGAGCCAAGTCGCCAACCTCAGCGGCAAGGAAAGTCAAGCCCGCTGGGCCGCGCGAGGAGGCGATAGCTAATGACGCGCTGAAACTGGTCGATAAGGCTGCTGGTCTTTTGCGAAAGGCGATTCGTAGCGGCGCTGAGACTTCCCGCACCACACGCCTCGAAGCAAAGCAACAGGCCCATACTCTCTTGACGAAAGCATCGTCGACCCTCGGAAAAGTTCTCGACCAAGGCGCGTCAACGCTGCACAACGTCATTAATAAAGTTTAGAAGCCTTGCCGACTCTGGTGCATCGCGGTGCAAACCAGGCCGCGGGGCGGAGCGCCGGTTGCGAATCACTCAGAGAGATGTCGCAGGGCTTCGCGGATCGCCGGAACCAGCGGAGGCAGGCATTCGGCTACAGCCTTGGGATTTCCGGGAAGATTAAGGATGAGTGACCTTCCGCGGACACCGGCCGTCGCTCGCGAAAGAATGGCAGTCGGCACACTGCGAAACGAAAGGGCTCGTTGAGCCTCGCCAAAACCTGGCAATTCCTTGTGGATTACGTCCAGGGTCGCCTCAGGAGTGACATCCCTCGGTGCAGGACCCGTTCCGCCGGTGGTCAGAATTAGGTCGCAGTGCTCCTCGTCGGCCAGAAACACGAGCAGGCGGCTGATGTCCTCTCTCTCATCGGCGATGATCTTTGAGATCATTTGGACGGGTTCCGGCCACACTTCACGGAACACCCGCTCGATCTCCGGACCTCCTTTGTCGGCATAGATGCCGGCGGATGCTCGGTCGCTGATCGTTAGTCGCGCCACCTTCATTTCTTTATCTTGCTGACCAGCTCGACTCCTTCGATGCGCATGGTTTTGTCGGCCGACTTCATCATATCGTACAAGGTGAGCGCGGCCACCATCACTCCCGTCAAGGCCTCCATTTCCACGCCGGTGGGAGCTCGCGTGGCCACCTCGCATCGGATCGAGATCTCTTTTTCGCCCACCTCGAAATCGACAGCGACGTAGTTCAGCGGGAGCGGATGGCACAGAGGGATCAGCTGTGCGGTGCTTTTTGCCGCCTGAATCCCCGCGATGCGAGCCACGGCGATGACGTCACCTTTTGGAAGAGCCTTGAATTTCAGCGCCTCGAGTGTCTCGGGTTGGCAAAGAAGCCGTCCTGCGGCGACGGCCCTGCGTTCTTGCTCCGGTTTGTGGCCGATATCGACCATTCTGACGGAACCTTCCGGTTGCAGGTGGGAAAACTCGATCATGGCTCGACATTGCCAAAAAGCAGAGCCTCGAACATGCCGTTTGTGGGAAAACTGCCAACTCTGAGCAAAGCGTTCGCCGGAGCAAGTCCCGTGATATCGGACGAATCTTTCCATGGAAGAGCCTTCGCGATCAACGATCCTCCTTCTGCGCGGACTCTCGCGGGCCACCATGTTTCTCGCGAATCACTCGGCGGGCGATCGCCATCTATATGGACACGCGTCATTCTCTGCGGAACGCGTCCTGACATGATGTCGAACGCTCGTCGGATGAACAAATGGAAGCAGACAAAGTGAGAGAGCGGATTGCCCGGCAGCCCGAAGGCTGCGCACCCCGCACGAGTCGCAAAAAGCAAAGGTTTGCCGGGTCGACTCCGAACTTTCGAGCAGTGGACAACGAAGCCGAGTCGCCGCAAGATCTGCACCGAGCCGTCATACGCTCCGACACTGGCGCCTCCGCTGATCAGCAGCATATCGCCGTCAAAGTTTCTCAGCGCGTCAACGGCTTCCTCAACGTTTTCAGAAACGTGGCGCTGAAGGATTACCCCTGGCCCTGCTTCTGAAATCAAGGCCGCTACCAGAGGAGAGTTGCTATCGCGAATACAGCCTGGCGGCGGATCGACATCTGCTGACACTAACTCGCTGCCCGTCACCAGATGCATGATTCTCGGGGTGTTTGAAACGAGGGGGCTCGTCACTCCCACGGATGCCAGCAAGGCGATGGCGCCTGGATTGACCCTGGTCCCGGCCTGCAACAACAGTTCGCCGCGCTTGGCCTGGGATCCTCTTGCACGGACATGCTGACGCGAGGCGGCCACTCGTGTCAGCACCCTCTTCCCTTCGCTCTCGGTCTCTTCCACCATGACCAGGCCCACCCCTGTTCCGGGAAGTGCAGAGCCAGTGAAAATTCTCACGGCGCTTCCTGATGCGGGGGCGGAAAATGGCGGCATGCCCGGCGTGACTTCTCCGGCGATATTAAACCATCCGGGGAGCGCATCCTCTGGCAAAGCATAGCCGTCGATAGCTGATCGGTCGAATGCCGGCATGTCCGCATCAGCGCGGATCTCCTCCGCAAGATTGTGGCCGAGCGCCTCTGCCAACGGCAACTGAACAGCCGGCAATCGGCGAACTTCGCGGTCGATCAGCGAGCAGACTTGGTCGACACTCAACATGGCACTGTGCCGGATTTCCAAATTGGAACTTCAACCTTGAGACGATTCATGAAGAATTCCAGCATCTTAATGGCTTCTAAACGATGGCTTGCTTCTATTCGGACATAAATCGCGGCCTCTCCTACCGGCACGAGCCCATGCCGATGAACAACATGGAAGGCCTGGCACGGGTATTTGACATCTAGTTCTTCCACGATTCGCCGAATCATTCGCTCCGCCATTGGCTGATAGATCTCATACAATAATCCGCCAATGGTTGCGTCATGTTCGACGCCACGGACAATCCCGTGAAACTCAACAAGCGCACCGGCTCCGTCACAAGGAGAAACATTCCCCATCCGAATTGGCAGGTCCGTGAAGAGAATCGTCAGCTGCATCCTACGTGCACGATCATACAAATTTGGATCGGCCGAAAGTTCTCAAACGACCAATTCTTCGGCAGCCGACGCAACTGCCCTTTGACAGCCGCTGGTCTGGGCGGGCTACCCGCCTGAGACTGGCGGAATCAAGGCAGCCTCATCCTGAGGCGAGAAACGCTCTCCCGCGGCAAGATACTCGCAGTTCCTCGCCAATCGGACGGAGCCTCGCAGCGAAGCGAGCGCAGGAAAATCGGCAAGCAACCTTTCCCAAAATACCGCCTCGCTGATTCCGCTCTCTTCGCACTGGACGGTTGCGTCGGACCGTCCGGCCGCTTGGCGGGCGGAGGCAAAGAAAAGGACGTGGAGCTGGCCCATATCTGTCAGCCACCAATCGCAGTCATGGGACGACCCGGCTGGTAGCACTCACGAAACTCATGGTCCTTCGGCTTGGCGGCGATCGCACGTTCCAGCACCTCCTCGATGCTACCGTGGCTGTGGCGAAGCGTGCCGATTAGATCAAGCTCGTTATGGCGGCCGAGGCAGGGACGGATTCGACCATCAGCAGTCAGCCGAATCTTGTTACAACCCGCGCAAAAGTCAGTGTCCGTCAGCGCGCCAATGAAACCAACGGTCGCTCCTGCGTGCGAGAGCTTATAGTAGCGGGCAGGTCCGTGACCAAGACCCGAATCTCTCAAGGCCACCAGGTTATCTTCTCGACCCAGCCGATCCACCACTTCCTGCACGGAAAGAAAATTCTCCTTGGTCAAAACCCGAGTAGTGGAAATAGGCATCAGCT
>DATDKN010000319.1:0-6366 GCA_036519995.1 Terrimicrobium sp.
AAGAGGCGTTACGGCAGCGGAAAATCGGTCGAGAGCGTGCTCACGCAAGCCTTGCTCCCCAGCCAAAAGGCGTCATTTCCTGTGTCAGTTAGATCGATCGTCGCATTGTTCGTGCCGAAACTATGCACCGTGGCACCGGAAGATTCCACTCTTGTCGTACTCGGCGTAAGGGCAGAGCTGCAAGCCCCTTATGCTAGGCTCACAGCCGCGGCTTCGGGAGACTAGCGGACGGGCCTTCGGTTGAGGGGGAACACACAGGGGCAGAGTCCAAACATTTCGGCAAAGGCTTTCGAGAAATGGCTCAGACTAGAGTAGCCTACCGCCAGGGCCGCCTCAGTGACATTGGAGCGTCCGCTTCGAAGCAGCTCTGCGGCGCGCTCAAGGCGCAAGTTGCGGAGGTAGCGCGAGATTGTCAGGCCCGTATGCTCTGAAAAGATGCGACTCAAATAAAAGGGACTGCAACCTACTTCACGCCCCAACTCGGAAAGACTCGGCGGGTTTTCGAGATCACGAGCAAGAGCGTGCTTCACGCGCTCGACACGTTCAAGGGCCAATCGCTTGTGTCTTTGACAGAAGAGCTCTTCGGTTGGTTCGACCAGGATAAGGGCGCTGATCTCGAGAATCTTGGCCCGAAACCAAAATCCGGCTCCGAGACCATGAAGAGGCGGCTGGAGCATTTCCTCGGCGCTACGTCGAACGCGCGGATTGAGCGGTTGCTCGCGCGCAGTTCGAAGGCGTGCCTTCCCATCAAGGAAGCCCTGGGCTTCGCGATTGAGAACGGCCTCGTGCCCCCGCACCGCCTCGTGCAGCCAGTTGCGTGACATCTCCACGGTAAGAAAGCGATGTCTCTGCCCAGCGTGCCGATCGGCTCTCAAACGTCTCTCATCTGCAGCATAATAAGCCACCCTTTGAGGGTTCACGATGGTGGTGATCGCAGGATGCTCGTGAATGGTCCCACACCCCTCGAAATTGACGCAAATCTCGAAACTTTCCGGATGGAAACTCTGCGACCAGTCGAGGGTTTTCGCACATTCAAAATCATGCCACTCCACACTCACACCTTCACTCCCAAGACTGCCAAACAACGGCCGCCATTCCCCTTCAACCCCGCCCCAAACGCGCTTCTCGCAAAATTCTTCCCTGTGCAACACGCTGAGACAGATATTGAGAGCTAATCTCAATAACAAGCGAAAAGTAGGTAACGAGTTGTTTGTTCATGATAGCCACCTGCGGCTTGCGGGTTTTTTCCACGGCGGTATTTTTGAACGATGGAAGCCGCGATTGGGCCGGTCAGCTACAGGATTGGGAATGAGAAACTGATACGCGTTCTGGATGCCGCGAGTGCGAAGTTGCGTGCTTTGCTGGCGCGGCAGGGCCGGGCGAGTGGAGCATTGCGCGTGTCAGTGATCGGTGGGGGCTGTTCTGGGCTTCAGTACAAGATGGATCTCGTCGACGGACCGGCAAATCGGGACATTCTGGTGGAATCCAATCAGGTGCGAGTGGTTATCGATCCGAAGAGCGCTCTTTTTGTCAGTGGCTCGGAGCTCGATTTTAGTGACGATCTCCAAAAGGGGGGATTCAAGGTCTCGAATCCGAATGCCGTCGCCCACTGCTCGTGCGGCGAAAGCTTTTCTGCCTAACCTCTGCTGTTGATGGGCGTAAGAATTATGGAGGATGCATTTGCGGTTTTTGGGATTAGCCGAAGACCGCTCATCGACGAGTCAGCGCTCAAGGAGACATATCTAAGACTGGCCGCCGATCGGCACCCGGATGCGTCCGGAGGAAACGACGAAGAGTTTCACCTGGTCCAAGAGGCGTACAAGACACTCCGCGACCCGGCAACGCGCCTCCGGCATCTTCTCGAGCTGGTCTTTCCGACCTTCAAAAGGAACGGCGGACATCTGCCTCACGCGGATCTTTTTTTGCGAGCAGGAAATGCGGTCCAGGCAGCACGAACCGTCTGGCAGCGCTTTGAGAGCACCAGCTCTGCTCTGGCGAAGGCATTGCTATCACCGGAAATCGCCGAGGCTCTGCGGCAGATCCGCGCAGCCTCTGGTCTTGTCCAGCACGCCGACGATGAGTTGGCGAGACAACTCGAAGACTTGGACTCCCGATGGCCGGATGTTTCCCCGGATGAGCTCTCCGCTTTGGCGACTGCATACAGGTACGTTTCCCGGTGGAAAGCGCAGTTGTCGGAATGGGAATTTCAGCTTTCGAGCGGTTAGAATTTCTAGTCGATAGCCCAGCTGTGCCGAGGCGAAAACCCGACGGCACTGACCAGGCAATAGTTTTAGCTCCGCCTCGAGAGAGGTGCCCGACTCGCTCGTCAATGGCAGCATCGGGGAGGGTGGGAAGCCCTCTGCTGAATCCAGCGATCGCATGCCGTTGTGCTTTACCGGCGCGGCTGGGGAAATTCGCGCCGGGATTGCGCGTTTTTTTGGAATAGCATAGGCTGACCTCGCTTGGAGAGTGAGCGAGTCCCCCAGAAAAACTGTCAAATCCCTGCGGAGTTGGAGAGTGAAGGTCTCTGTGCCGCCTTGGAGCCAACATTCGGTCTTCGGCTAGGAGAGGTTGTCCGGGCCAAAGCGACCTTTTACGACACTTTCGAGTGGGGAATCTGGTTTGGCCAGCGGCTACTCTACCAGTCCGGAGGACAACTCTGCCTTTGTGAACGCGATCATGATTGGATTGGTGATCTCCGACGTGCAACGCCAATAGCGGCACGCCGGGTCCCGCGATTTGTATGGGAGTTTCCGGAAGGAGATCTTCGCCGCGAGGTGGAGCCGCTCGTCGGTATTCGCGCTCTGATGCGCGTTGCGCGGCTCTGGATCCAGGAGCAGCCCGTGGAACTGCTCAATCGAGAAGAGAAGACGGTTTTCCGGTTCGATCTGACTGCTTTGTTTCCTGAGGGCGGGGCCGCAGAGCCCTTCTACCGCCTGTGCCACTTTCGTCCTCTCAGGGGCTATGAAGCCGAAGCGGCCAAAGCGATCGAGATTTTGCGAGCGCTTGGTGCCAGAGAGATTAGTGAAGGCCCGCTGGCAATTTTCTTAAGAGAGCAGGGGTCGCCACCCCGACACTACACATTGCGGCCTTCGTTCGATTTGCGGCCGGATCTGCCGGTGCGCGAGACGGCGCGCCGAATCATTCACCGGATGCTGGCGATTGCGCACGAGAATGAGGCCGGCATAAAGGAGGATATCGATACCGAGTTCCTGCACGACTATCGAATCTGCATGCGCAAGATCCGATCGGTGCTGAGCCTGCTGAAGGGCATCTACCCCGAAGAAAAGACAAACGAGCTGAAAGCATTGTTTGAGCGCTGTTGCGACGCGACAAACAGCCTCCGCGATTTCGACGTCTATCTTCTGGCCCGAGACCAGTACACACGGATGCTCCCCGAAGTCCTAAGAGCTCCCCTGCAGGAAGTCTTTCACGACTTTGGAAGGGAAAGGCGCCGTGCGCTCAGGAAGGTTGTTCGCGATCTAAGCTCAACCGAGTACCGCGCCAGCATCGAGAAAGTGGAGCGATTTTTCTCGGCGCCGGCCGATATTCTCGAGACCGACGTCTCCCATGAACCTGCCGGCCCGCTCATCGCCGGTCGGATCTACAAACGCTACAAGCGAATTCTCAAGATCGAACGTGGCTTGGGAAGCGACACGCCCGACGAAGTCTTGCACAAAGTGCGCATCCACTGCAAAAAACTGCGTTACTTAATTGAATTCTTTAGTGAGCTCTTGCCCGAAGGCGAGACCGACCAGATTGAGAAACAGCTGCGGCGCCTTCAAACGTGTCTCGGAGTCTTTAATGATTGCTCCGTGCAGCAGCGCTCTCTCCTCCAATATTGGGAACGCAAACGGCAGGAGAGCGGTCGTCATGAGGGTCTCGCCCTCTGCATTGGCGGGCTCGTCGCACTTCTCTATCACGACCAGCAGGAAGAGCGGAACCGTTTCCACAACACCTTGGACGATTTCTGCTCGCCGCAAATTGCTCGAGCCGTGAAGGCTGTCTGCGTGGATTCTGCGAAATCAGGCTCCGGCTCGGCCGAGGATTCCAAGGCCGCATGAAGATAGTGTCCGCCTACAGCATCAAAGGCGGAGTTGGCAAAACGGCACTCTCGGTCAACCTGGCTTACGCTCTGCAACAATCCGGCAAGCGCACGCTTTTGGTGGACCTCGACCCGCAGGGTGCAGCCGCATTTTTCTTCCGTGTCAGCCCCGCAGCTGAATTTGATTTGGAGTTGGATGAGCTCACCGATGCCGGCTTCAAGCGCAATATCCGCGAATCCGACTATCCAGGACTAGATATTCTGCCATCCAATCTCGCCTATCGGAATTTGGACATTGCGCTGGATCGCATGCGCAAGTCTCGCAAGCAACTTCGCTGGCTTCTCGACGATCTCGGCGTGGACTACGATTTCATCGTTCTAGACTGCCCGCCGAACATCACCTTGCTGTCTGAGAACGTCTTTCGCGCCTCGAGTATGATCTTGGCGCCTGTGATCCCAACGCCGCTCTCGGAGCGCACCCTCGAACAGCTCTTCGATTTCTTCAAAGAAGTGGAATTACCGACAGAGATCATCGTCCCGTTCTTTTCGATGGCGCAAAAACGGAGCCGCATTCACCAGGAAACGATTGCGCACTTGCCGGTGCGTTATCCCATGTTCCTTCGCACGGTGATCCCTTTCACTGTCGAGATTGAGAAGATGGGACTTCGCCGAATGCCCGTCCTGGCTTACGGGCCCAAGCTTCCGGTCGCCCAGGCCTACAGCGCCTTATGCAAGGAGATTCAGGAGCGATTGGAGAAGCCGGACGTTTCGGGAGCGGCGTATACCCGCAAAAATTCCTAGCGGTAGCGCATCATGGTTCCCGTCAGCTTCATGTCGTCGGCGAGCTCACGGAACGGCCGAATGCCAAGCTTGTCGAGTGCGCCATGGTACGCTTTGACGGCTTCCTCGGCGGTAATCTCGTGATCGACGATATGCCGCAGCATCTCGATGAAGGTGAGGGGATTTTCCGAAAGATTAATTTTTCGCCCGAAGAGGGCCACGCGCGCGCCATAGGTTTGTGCGTCGGCGATGAGCTTAAAGGCGTCGTAGGTTGTGCCGGCGCTGCCTCCGAGAATTCCGACGATCAGGTTTGGATCGTAACTGACAAGCTCGGCGAGGGCCTTCGGACCATTATACGCAATCTTTAGAAAAAGCGGCCGTCCGCGTCTGGTGACGCCGGCCAGCGAACGGATGACGTGATCATTGACGAAGGCCGGAATTTCAGTCTCGACGATTCCCGGTTCAATGTTTGGATTAAAGACTTCCAGAAAATAGCGAAAGCCCTTGCGCTCCGCCTCGAGGCGAAACTCGTGGAATTCGCGCAACGCGTAGTGCTCCGCAGCCAAATCATTGGTGAAGGTGATCGAATAGAGACCCAGATCGGCGCCGATAATTTTCTCACCGGGCTTCGGATCAAGATGCCCGTACATGATATGGTCGAGTGTTGCAGTGCGGAACGATCGCGAAGCCTCGCGCGGGTACTTGCCGCCCCTCACCGCCCAGATGTCTGAGGTGTCGTTCGCGCGGGCCGCCGGGGTGACCCCGGAGTTCTCGAAGAGGCGCTCCTCCATTGCCAGCACCTCGACGTTTGATGCCGAGAGTAGGACAATGTCGACAATCCCCTGGCGAATGACATCGCGAATCTGAGCACGAAAGTCTTCCAAAGTTCTCCAGTCGGTATCGTAATTGTTTGCCTTCGGGCTGCAGCGAGGGCCGGGTGCGGCAACTCCGAACGCCATGTCGGCGTCCTTGGCATCAGCAATGATGAACGCTTTGCTGCTCGAGGGGTTTTGCAGGATGTCGGGGATTTTTATATCGAGTGTCTTGGTCATCCTAAATCGCGGTAGCCGTGCTTTTCGGCCAAACCGAGGCACTCCCTTAGAGGAACGACTCCGTCTGAACTGCTGGGATCGGTAAGCGAGGCAGCAGCGGTGCAGACTCCGTAGCGCAGGGCGGTCCTCATTGGAGCGTTTTCGTGGAGGCCGAGGAGAATTCCTGCGGCAAACGCGTCGCCGGCACCGGTGGTCCCGCCAATCGAGGCCTGCGGCATGTTGACGCTTGGCTGCACGAGTTGATTGTTCTGACAATTCATGGCGATTGCGCCGTAAGGAAAGTGGATGACGACCCATTCGCGCACGCCCGCATCGACGAGTTGGCGGGCAGCGACACGAGCGGCGGAGAGATCAACGATACCTTCCTTGATGATGGTAACTCCGGTTGTCCGCTCCGCCTCCAATTCGTTCAGAATGCAATAGTCACAGAAGCGCAGCGCCGGCAGCACAATGTCGGCAAAGCGGTCGCTTTCCACACTCACCACGTCC
>DATDKN010000320.1:0-6503 GCA_036519995.1 Terrimicrobium sp.
ACTGCGAGCGCAACTTCCGAATCTGAAAATCGTCGTCCTTTGGGGCGCTACCGAAAACATCATCCATGCGGCCCAGCGCCTGCGCGATTCTGGGGCGAATGAAGTCGTCACCACCCTCGCCCGCCGTCGTGCAATTGGTCAAGCTCGTCTGCCCGTGACATGGAGATGAACCCCCGTCCCGATCCCACCGAAGAAGACCGTTACCTTGCCACCCCTAGAAGACTGGATCTCCTCGACACCTCGAAGTCTTGGGGGCAGAGGCTTCGGGGTACCAGCATGGTATTGGCAATCTAAATTCAGCACGCAAAGGTATCCATCAGCCTCACACCGTTACGATTTTACGATAAGTATCGGGCATGGTGCGTTTTCAATTAGGGCCTCGGCACTATGACCAAAGTGCAATGGGTCCCCGGACCATGCTTTCGTTCCGAGGACGATGAGTTCATGACCTCCAAGGGTCGCCTGGCGGAGAATTACGCTCTCTTTGACCGGGCCGACAAATGCTTTTGACCTCACGCGGACACCTTCCCGCTCGCCGAGAGCAACGATGTCTCCAAGAAGAGCCCGTCCGGAGCGTAATAACTGGTTCGGCCGTCGCAACAACTCATTTTCCGGTGGCGGAGCGGAAATATTCAATGCGGTGATCGTGGCCCCGCAACGTTTGGCAATAGCAACGGCGACCTCCGCTCCAAAGCGAGAATAATCGACCCCTATCATCGGAATTAGAATCTTTTCCAATGGCGCGTCAGAAGGAGCATTGTGAGCCCCGCAATGAATAGCGATCGCAATGGGACCGGCGAATTCGCGGACAATCTTCTCGATGGCCGGCGAAAAGGTATGGGTGGTTGCCATCGATCCCGCTCCGAGGCCGAGGAAAAGCAGGCCATAGCCGTTCTTTGCTTCTGACAGGATCGCTTCCGCGCAGGCATCGTCCATTTTATCATCATGCGCTTTCAAAAGCAGAGTTGAGACCAACTTCCGAACGGGATTTCTTTCCGCTTTGGCTCCTTTCGCTGCCGCATCGAGGGGATCGCGTGCCTTATTTTTGGTCTCCGTAGCGTGTGGCTTTCCCTTGGCTTCCACAGCGTGTGCGGCATTTTCCGCTGCTTCGATTACGCCTTGGGACGCCGATGAAGTCGGTCCACTCCCATTTGCCGCGCTGCCCACGTCCATGACAGTCGCGGTGAGATGCCGCGCGCCGACGAGCCAACCCGCAAGCCGGGAGGCAAGCCTGCCATTGTCACCATCGTCAAGTCCGACGAGAATGCGCTCTAACTTTGGCAGAACATCTTTCTCTTCTGCAGCCTCTGTTTCCAAGCGGGCTTGTTCCTCATCCCGAATCGGTACGCGCGCTAACGCCCAGCGCAGGAGGGGCGGCATACAGACAGTTGTCACCACAGCCATGAGGACGATAACGGTGAACAACTGCTGATTCAGCACGCCCATCGTCAGGCCAATGGTGGCCAGGATGACTTCGGTAGAGCCGCGGGCGTTCATGGCCAAGCCTGCCGCCAACGCTTCCGGATGATTCAGCCGAGCGAGCCGGCTGCCCAGATAGCAGCCGCCCAGTTTGCCAATACTCGCGATACCGATGACGATAAGCGCGAGTCCGAGCAAATGCCGATCGCTGAGAACCTTGAGATCAATGGCGAGCCCCGCCACCCCAAAGAAGATCGGCATAAACAAGGCCACGATCAGTCCTCGCAATTGCTCTTCGATGTGTTTGGTCAGGATTGGAGATTGCCCGATCATGATACCAGCCACGAACGCACCGAGCACGGTATGCACGCCGATGAAGTTAGTCACCAGTGCCAGAGCAAGCATGATGATCAGGATGATGCTTATGACGGGCATCTCGATGACAAAATGGTCGTTCGTCCAGCGAATGGTTCGTGCCACCCAGCGGCGTCCGATGGTGAAGCAAAAAGCGAGAAATGCTGCCGTGCCCAGAACGCTAAAGAGCACCGGTCCGATTATAATCCTCCCCTGCGCCGCCAAGCCGCCGATGAATGCGAGAATCGTCCAGCCGATGGTGTCATCCAAGATCGCTGCCGCGAGGATAACCTGGCCGAGATTGCGACGGAGATAGTCCACCTCGCGGAGGACAGCAGCGACGATTTTGACGGAGGAAATGGAAAGCGCTGTTGCGAGGAAGAGCGAGGTGAGCAAGCGCTGATTCGGATCGGGCAGGACGCTGTCTGGGAGCATTTCCCCGAGCACGTAGCCACAGGCAAATGGAATGACGATTCCGGCTGCGGAAGTGATGAGTGCGGCGCGGCGCACGCGCCTGACGAGTGCCAAATCCGTCTCCATGCCGGTCAATAGCAGCAGCAGGAGCACGCCAAGCTCCGAGACAGCGTTGAGCATCTGTCGGTCGGACGCATTGGGCGCAAAGATCGCCTGTTGGACCGACGGCCAGATCGTACCAAAAACGCTCGGTCCCAGAACGATCCCAGCCAGCAATTGACCTATTACGGCGGGCTGTCCGATGCGCTGCATCCATTCACCTAGTAACCGCCCCACCGCAACAAGCAGCAAGATCTGAGCGAAAAAGATGGTGGCTCGTTGCTCTCCGTGCCCCGCGGCTGTGGCGAGGAAAAACGGATGCGGGAAGAAGGCAGTCATCGGGAACAGCACTCTGCTGCTACTCGCAACTTCGGCCAAATATTTTCCCTTTCGCCCGACACGGGCAAGGTCTAGCCATCTGGCAGAAACATGGAAATCACCTGTCGTTGTCTTTCAGCCCCGGTTTTTCCTGGTGCCTTAACGGAGGTTTCGGTTGGATGTGGCCAATACGCGAATTCGAATCAGGGATCCCTCGCGCGGAGATCGCGCAACGCGCGCGTCGGGGTCGCACCCAGATGCGCACCGGTCGCAGCGTATAGCGGGGGCTGACCACGACTACTGGGATCATGAGGCAGTTCGATTCGAGCGGCACGCGCCCGGCACAGCGTCTTGTGCGAAGACACTCGCGCTGGATATGATCGAGGCCTTGAATTCGAACTTACGCAAGCCGTACGTTTGAAAGCTTGCGCCTTTCACTGTACGGGGCGTGACCTCCCAACTTAAAAGTGAAAACCAAGAAACCATGACCACCAAATTCAAACTGATCCTCGGCGGGATTCTGCTCCTGTTCGGCATCATTTTCGCGATGCAAAACTCGACGGTCGTCGAAGTCCGGTTCCTAGTCTGGTCGGTCCAGATGTCGCAGGCGCTGGTGATTTTCCTAACCGGCGCGGTCGGAACAATCATCGGGTTTCTCTTCGGCACCGCGTTCAAGATATCGCGGCAGTCTTGAGACCCATTCGGAGGGCGGTAAGGATTCTGGCACAAACACACACATCGTCGAATCAACGTCGAACTCCTGGGAACGAAACCAAAAAGTGATGTTTGAATGCTCCGATATCGATTTGGACAATCAGATAATTGCCGAAAACGGGTTTACATGGTCGGTTCCATACGCCATCTGCTGATCAACGGATAGCGTGTGGTTTGTCGCCGCTCGAACAAGGAGAATTCCAGCCGTTTTCACCCGATCTTAACCGCCTCCGAGGCAATTTGTGGCTGAATCATCAATCTTTGTGTTCTACTCGAATCCTTACCACCGCCCTAGAGGAGCTGGACGAACTCACGCTCGATGCATTCAGGCGCAAGTACGAAGCACTTGCCATAGAGGCATGCAGAGCCTTGGCAGAGGGCCAGAAGGACACCAACACACCAGAAGCGTAGCCCCTACATGGAGCCTAACCCCTCCATCGAGCGGACATGCACCGGCAATCCTGTGTCTGCCACTTATGTCTAACGCTCCGGTTCAGCGGCGGCGCGGAGCACCCCAAGGCCGCAGACCCAAATCGATGGAGAACGGCGCGCGAACTTCGTAGGTTAGTCGATACGGATATTAGTGAAAATCCTGCACCATGAAATCATTCTTCCCGCTCACACTCGCCATGCTGATAGGATTCAGCCTTCTTCATTCAGATACGGACAAGGAGGCGCTCGGCAAGCTCACCGCTCGGATCGAAGACAAATTTTGGTCGGCTCCCGAGAAGAGGCTGGTGCGGGCCACGATCTACAAAAAAGGAAAAGGCGCGGACGACGGCGATTCCGCCAAGGGCAAGCGTGACGAGAAGATCGGCCTGCGTTACGCCACCGAGAAGGAAGCAGGCGACGGGAATTTCTATAACACTGTTCGGCGAGCGACACCATCTAGCCGCGACAGACTCTAGGGCGAAGCACTTTTAGCGATACTCCGGTCCGCTCATGGTTCCGTCACAATAGACGCCCCAAACATTCTAGGCGGCTATGCTTTGGGCGATTGCCGTCATCTTACTCATATTGTGCAAACTTTAGACAACGAATCTCTCCTTGAAGACCAGCAATTGATTGACGGTGTTCTGCGCAGACTGCCTGAGAGCCTCGAGGAACTTTACAAACGCTACGGGCGCTGGTGAAATCGCTCATCATGCAGATCCTGCACAATAACACTGAAGCCGATGACGTGTTGCAGGATGTGCTCCTTCAAGTGTGGGATCGGGCGTCCAGCTATTCCTCAGAGAAAGGAACACTGATGACTTGGCTCTGCACGCTCGGAAGGCGGCGCGCGATTGACCGCTTGCGACAGCAGATTGCCTATCTGCGGGCTACCGACCGCTACGAGGTTTCCTGCCGTTCCAGCAAAAACGCTAACGAATCGCACACTGTTGAGTGCGAAGCACTTCGGGACGATCTTCGTTCGTTGTTGCATCAGCACTTGGTCGGGCTGCCGCCGCATCAGCAACGGTGATTCGTCTGTCCTTTTTCGAGGAGAAGAGCCAGCGCGAAGTTTGAACGCTCATCGACGCTCCTCTTGGCACCATGAAACGCGAACCGAACTCGGTATCAAAAAACTCTCTCATGCCTTCGGCAGATTGCGCGATAAGGTCGTATGAATTCAATAACGTCGTTGGCTGCGATCATTGCCAGGTGCGTCGGTAGGCGATGGCGTATTCTCCGAAAGCCTGGTCTTGCTTTGCCGCAGAGCGAACCTACTCCAAAAGAAAATCCTCAGCGATGACGCCGCTCGCTTGATCTTTTCTGAGAGTGCGGGCCCTCGTCAGTGCGACGGGGTGAAGGAGAAGCGTTCGGCCGGAGGCGTCACATCTGAACACTCCGCGACTTCTCGCGGGTAGTCACTTTGATGTGGCGTCGGTAGCCTTCTCGATGCGGTAGGAAGTCAGATCCGGACCCAGCGTAGGCTTAGCGCACGTTGTCATTGGATCAAAGTGAAACCCTTACATATAAACAATGGCGTTTGAGAGATTGAACCGAGTAGAGCTAGCACACTTCCGAGAATGTGCGATATGTAGATATGAAACAGCCAGCCAGGCTCGTCTCCGAGGTTGCTCGCGACGAGCCGAAACCGTTGCAGGCAGGAGGTTCCGTCAAGAATGCCGGTGAAAAGATGAGATCACTCAAGACCAACCGATTGCCGGTTGAATCGGATCATCGTCTGGTTGGGGCCGTGGAGGGCAATCACCCTGAGCGGAAGTCCGGCGGCTTTGGCCATGATCCCGAGACGGCACTGGTTCGCGGAATCATGGTAAAAAAAGTTTATTATTGCTTCGAACATCAGTCGGCGGATGAGGCGCGAGAAATCATGCGCGAGCATAACCTTCAATATCTGCCCGTTGTGGACGGAGATATGCGCGTCATGGGTATGGTGGCGCTGAGAGATCTCGCGGCGATCGAGCAACAGCAACGAAATAGATAGTCCGGAATGTCCGGCGTTTAGGTCGCAAGAAAAAAGGTCGACCCTAGCAAAACTTCCGATTCGACCCCCTTTCCGCACCATCTAAGGAGCTAAAATCTCTTGGGGGCTTGTGCAACGGATGCACGATCATCGAGGTGGCCCCAATTAGAAATGCAACACGAAAAACCCATGAAATTCATGCTGACATTCGATTGGAGCCCAGACACAGAAAGCACGCGCTGAAGGTATAGTGCGATTCCAAGCTACGGGTGGCTTTCTGAGGTGGTCGAAGTTGTCAGGTCTGTGTGCGCCCGGCACCTCTGGGCACTCCCTAACCAGCTGCATCCACCTGCGGCCGGTTGCGTCCCGTTGATGGCGAACGCGGAGAGGAAAGAGACGTGGAGGGTCTGTGCGCGATAACTTCAAAATCCCACAGCTATCTTCACTTCGGCTTCGCAGGAGGCAAGGCCTCAAGTCCTCCGAGCTGACACAACGCTCTGCTCAGCACGCAAGCTGGACCTTGCCGGCAGCGGCGAGGTTTTTAACCGCCTGCGCGTGAAATGGAACAATGGAACGACCGCGCCGGGCCGTGCCGTCGATCCTTGATCCGGGCGGTGAGCACCGAAGATCCAGAGCAATCATTTAGAACGGGTGACAGTCATTTAGCGCAACTGCCACCGACACTATCTTCGGATCTGGCGGCGCTCCGCCTAAGCTCTGCAGGGCGCTCGATGACGGTGGATGAATTGCAGGCGGCACTAAAAGGACGGGGGGT
>DATDKN010000321.1:0-3050 GCA_036519995.1 Terrimicrobium sp.
TGGCAAGCAAGTGGCAAACCAAAATTTCTTCTTTGCGACTTTATCGGCATAAGTAACTGATACTTAAGCGCGCAGCCGTAGGGACTCGAACCCCAAACCTTCTGATCCGTAGTCAGATGCTCTATCCAATTGAGCTACGGCTGCATGGAGAGCAGGTAAATAAATCTTCCTTTGCCAGGGGCGTCAAACCGGATTTTTGCGAAAGGAAGCGCGTCCGGTGCGTAGTACGTATATATGAAAGCCGTCACCGCGGATTCGCTGCTCCCCTTCGCGATCGCTGCGATCCTCGGCTTTCTTGTTCTCGGACTGAGAGGCGAAAGATCTGAACCTTTGCGGGTTCGAGGACCCACTCCAGTCTTGGCCACTCCCTCCGACTACGAAGGGAAACCGGAAAAGAAGCTGCCCGATCTTCGCGCGCAGTTGGACCAGCTTCCACCGTCGTGATCATTCATAGCGCAGCGCTTTGACCGGATCCAGGCGGGCGGCAAACCAGGCCGGAATGAGGGCCGCGAACGAGCAAATCACAAAAGCGCTCACGCAAATGATAACCACGTCGCTGGGAACCACCTCGGCGGGGATTTCGCTAAATTGATAGACTGAGCGGGGAAAGACTTCGACGCCCAAGGTCGTGGCCAGCCAGTCACTTACCTGGTTGCGATATTGCACGAGCACGATGCCGGTCACCAAGCCTGTCAAAGTGCCAAAGATTCCAACGACAATACCTTGGGCCATGAACACCCCGATGATCTGGATGGTGCGTGCGCCGAGCGCCTTCATTATACCGATCTCGCGCGTCTTCTGCACGGTCACAGTGATGAGGGTATTCATGATCCCGAATGCCGCCACTAAGATAATGAAGAGCAGAAGGAAGAACATCACATTGCGCTCCATGCGAATGGCCTCGAAAAGCTGCTTGTTAAGGTCAATCCAGGTGAGCGCTAAGTTCGGCGGACTCAGGCTGGCGTTGAGCTCATTTTTGACCTGATCGGCGAGGAAGGGGTCGCGCGTCTTGACGGCGAGGCCATGCGCACCTCCGCCGAGGTTATAGATCTCCTGTCCAATGTGCAGTGGCACGAGCAGAAACTCGCTGTCGTAGAGATAACGGCCGCTTTCAAAAATTCCCGCGACGGTCAACTCCATTGGAAGGATCATCTGCTTGAGTGCAGTGGCGCTGGTCTTGTCGCCCTCCTTTTCAATACGATCGAGTTCCTGGAGGATTTGATTGATGTTGCCTGGCGAGAAAATGTTGATCTTGTCTCCAACATTAGCGCCAAGAGTTCGCGCCAGCTCCGAACCCAATATTGCCTTGTCACCATCAAGGTCAAAGGAACCCGCAATGATGAAGTCACGGATGTTGGTGACCTTGCCTTCGAGGTCGGGATCAATACCACGGATCTTTGGGGCCATCCGTCGGTCCTGAAACTCGACCAGGACCGGTCCCTGGACGAACGGAGCGACTGCTGTGACCTCCTTATTTGCCGAGACCATTTTCATCACTTCGGGCCAGTCTTCCATCACGCCGGCATTGGAGACCACGAGGTGCGCATCGAAGCCGACAACCTTACGAGTTAGCTCCCGTTCGAACCCGGTCATGACGCTAATGACCAAAATGAGGACCATCACGCCGAGGGTCACTCCGAGAATGGAAATAAGCGTGATAATCGAAAGGAAAGTTCGCTTAGGCTTTAAATAGCGTAACGCGAGGAAGAGACTAAATCGACGGGCGGGCATGCGGATGGTTAGGGTCGCTTGCCTAAAGCAGCGAGCTCTCTCGACGGTAGAGGACCGTCGCCACAGAAATCGCCATTCTCCAAGCTCTGTCGGAGGGTGGGAACACCATCGCTAGAAGGCGAAATGACCAGAGCGTGCTTGGAAATAAGCGCAACCTGCATAAGCTGCAAGCATGGAGAGATCGTCCCGAAACGCAATCGTCTTTGGCGTGATTCTCTCCTGGGCGGTTTTTCCGCTGCTCTGCGTGCTCCTGGCAGCGGCCGTTTCCGCAATATGCGGTTGCTCCATAAATGAGGGCTCGCCAACTCCATGTCTTGTCTTTGGCACCGATATTGGCAAGCCCCTCTATATCCTTGGAGTGATGGGATGGCTCAGCATCGTCACTTTGCCGACTGGCGCCATTGCCTTGCTCGTGTATCTCGCGTTTTTGATGATCGAGCGATCGGTTGCCGCAAAGCGCCGCGGACCTGTCCGCTAGGCTGCCAGAATCGGGCGAGGCGTTTCAAGCCCTCATAGAACATCGAAGCAGGAGTGCCCGCCGCTGGAGACTCATGCAGACGCGGAATGTAGGCGAAGGCGATGGCGTTGAGAACGAGGAGGGCAAAAAAGTAGATGCTGTGGCGCCGCCAGTGAAAAAGTCCGGTGACAACCTCATAACTTCCAATCGCATCGAGAACGAGACCCCAGACCACCGGAGCTCCTCCCAGCCCGAGGCTTGTGATCACCGTGAAGAGGGCAAAGAAATGATTCGCTCCCATTTTCGGCATGGTCGACATGGTGATGCGAACATTGGCCAGGTTGAAATTGGCCGATGCCACGCCCGCGCCAAGATTGAGCAGGGCGACAACTGTTATCGAATCGGGAAGGACTTTCGCCGCGACTAGTCCCCATCCGGCCGTGACAATGGCGAACATGCCAATGGCTGCGCGCATCAGCGGTTTGCTTCCAATCGAATCTACCATCTGGCCGCTGAAGGGAAGGACGACGAGAGCGCCGAGGAACGACAAGGCCGATAGGTTGAGGACCGTGCCAACATCGAAGCGAGAATGATCGCGGAGAAACTCGACCGCGAAGACGCTCAGACTGCCAATCACCGTCGCGTAGATGATATTGAAAATAAGCAATTCGCGAAACGGTGCATAGGCGAGCATCGCTTGCCAGGGCACTTTCTGCGAGCTGAGCTGCATCGCTTCAGTAGTTTGAACTTCAGGGATTCGCTTGATGAATGCCAAGCTGACGGCGCCTCCGAGCGCGCTGATCAAGAAGACGAGAGCATAGTCTCCGGGAGAAACCGGGCCGGCGATGACCAATGCAGAGAT
>DATDKN010000322.1:0-2466 GCA_036519995.1 Terrimicrobium sp.
ATTAACTCGATGCGACCGTCCTGCGCTCAGAACGCGAATCAAAGACATGAAGCGTCGTAAGGTGAGGCCGGTCGGAAAACGTTCGGGCACGCCCTCGATGCGTTCCGAGCAGCCCGCAAAATTAAAGGATCTTGTCGAAGAACCTTTGCCAGAGAAGCGCAATATGAAGTCGGAACAAAAAGCAGCTTTCAGCCAACCAGAAGATCCCGATCCTCGAGTGAAGGAAAGCGAAGCAGATCAGGGGCGTACCCGCTGAACTTTATCGGTCCCTTGCTTTCGGTTCGTTTCACCATTCCTTCCTTCGAAGCTTAATGTAGTCCTGGAGTTGCTCATACGACCAGCTCCAGGGATTACCCTTGGGCATTTCGACCTGCTCTTCGCGCCAATCCATCAAGACGTTCATGTAATCTTGGACGACTTGGGGGATTTCTGGGGCGCTCGCCTTCGCTGCCTCCATAGTTTTGACAGTCTCTGCAATCCATCCTGCTGCATGAGACGCACCGATCCGGAAGCCTCTATCTGTGTCATCCATAGGAGTGGAGGCCAGAATTCAGATCAGCTCGTCCAGGCGGCGCCGATCGAGGCCACACGCCCTCGCGGCGGAGGTTCTTACCTATTTTGCGCCTTGTTTTCTTCGTCGGCGGCGAGGAATCGTTCGATGAGCGCGTCTCCGATTTCCTGCTTTAAAGCCGGCGACTCTCGCGTGAGTTTCAGAACAGACAGCTTCTCGGAATCCGGAGATTCTAGGAATGCAGGCCATTCGGAGCGCTCCGCCAATTCGACAATGACCGAGTTCGCGCGAAGGAAGGCCGTGAAGTTGTTCTTGTAATATTCGTCACAGAGGAATGCTCGGGACGCCCCGGCGAACTGGATGCGTTTTTCACCGTTCATACATTCAAGACCCGGGACCTATTGCCAACGACCCGGCACCCATATCCATCCCCCGGGACGACGCTGCCATTCACCTTGAACGTAGACCGCCGTTGTCCTCGGACGAGCCACCCAGCTGCCAGGCACCCAGACGTAGTCTGCGCCTGTCCATCGCCAATACCCACGTGTCCAGACATATTCTGATCCGGGGGCAACCGTTTGCTGTTCCACCTGAACCGCGGGCGGCGTTCGCGATACGATCACTTCGCGGCCGACTACCCGATCTCCCTGGGTGCGGACGACTTCTTGCCGGGTTGTGGTCGTGGTTGTCGTCACAATCGGCTCAGTTTCACACGCGGCCAAGAGAAGCGGTCCCACTGCAATGAGACACAATTTTCGTTTCATGATAATCTCTCCTTTTGCATTATTCGTTTTTGGGACCGGGAATTAGCGCATCCGACCAGCAAATCTCCCCCTCAGCCATCCTCGCGAGGTCTCTGAGAGCCTTCGACCGAGTCGGTTGATGAGGTGCTCGCGGCGCCTTGTGGCGGTGTCGTTTTGTAATATGCTTCTGAACGTGATCGGGTTTTGCTTGGGATTTTCACCGGTTCGCTCTCCGGGCCGGCTTTTTGGGGCCTGGCCTTGCTGCAAAGCTCCGCCGCGAGTTTCGCGCGCGGAAAAGACGTCGCCGAAAGTTCTGCAAGGTCTGCTCGGAGCCTTCGGGCTCCTGATCGTCGGAACGTCGGCCGCGGGCGCTGAGCTACAGATTGCCGGTGGTTTAATCGAGATCGAGTTTGTAAGATCCGCTTCAGCCGCGTGGGAGAATGTGGCTCGGCAATGGGTTGAGCGATCGGCGCGTGCTGTCTCAGACTACTATGGGAGATTTCCGGTTCCCCGATTGAGGCTCCGGATTTCCTCCAGCGCCGGCAAGCAAGCAAGGGATGGCACGGCCTACGGTTGGCGCGGTCCGTTCATCACCATCGCACTAGGACGCGATGCGACCACAGCCAGTCTCGCAGATGATTGGCTGCTTACGCATGAGATGGTCCACCTGGCATTTCCCTCGCTGCCCGAGCAACACCACTGGCTCGAGGAGGGACTGGCCACCTATGTCGAACCTATCGCTCAAGCCCGCGCAGGTTTATTAACACCAGAGCGCGTTTGGTTCGACTTCGTCGTTGGCCTCCCCCAAGGTCAGCCGCAATCCGGCGACCGGGGACTCGATCGGACTCCGACTTGGGGGCGAACCTATTGGGGGGGCGCCCTTTTTTATCTTCGTGCCGACCTGCTTATTCGCCAACGAACCGGCAACCGCTATGGACTTGAGCATTCGTTACGCGCAGTCCTTGCCGCCGGCGGTTCGATCGATCGTGATTGGAGTGTCGATCGAGTTCTCGACGTGGCAGATCAGGCGGTGGGCGTGCCCGTTCTGCGGGAACTTTATGAAGAGATGGCGTCCCGGCCCGTCACGGTCGAACTCGAAACACTTTGGCAACAATTGGGGATTCGACGGCAAGGAAACACAGTGACTTTCGATGATCGGGCGCCCCTCGCAAGCATCCGAAACGCCATCACGCCACGAAGGTAGGAAGGTGC
>DATDKN010000323.1:0-3713 GCA_036519995.1 Terrimicrobium sp.
TGTCACCGGGCATCGCAGATCGACGTCCAGCGCCTTGTAAGTGATCCCCATCGCGCCGTGGCCCAATTCGACCGGTTTTCCGTCTTGGTCGGGTATCAGCTCGTAATGCTCCAACCGTCGCGTGATCTCTTCCGATATAGAGACGACCCTGTCTGCAGCAGACGATTCGCCGGATTCGGCTTTGCCGGCGAGTGCCTTCCGAAGCACGCACAGCGGACAAAAGTCCACTGCTCCAGAAACCTCATTACCGCAACTCGGGCAGACCCATCTGTCCTCCTTTTTCATGGGCCTAACCGGCCTTCTGATGCAACCAAGGCGTCACAGAGTGCATGAATTTCCTCGTCGATCTCCGATGGATCTGAAACCGTGCGGCCGACTTCCTCTCGCAACAGTGCGGTGTACCGCTTTCGCAACCGATGGACAAGGGTTTTGACCCCCCCAGTGCTTACCTCAAGCCGAGTCGCCAGCTCGTCATATGAGGGCAGCGCCACGCTGTTGTTAGGATCGAGGAAACCTTTTAGCGCTTCGTATGCGGACGTTTTTCCCGCTGCGGCATACTCCTGACGAAGCTTTCTGAGTGCTTCTCCCAGGACGGTCATGGCCCACCGGGCATCGTAGATTTTCTCTGCTGTCAAAAACTCGATTGGCTCGCGCCGATAGCGTTTTTCCGCCTCTTCTGCATCCAGGTGTACGAATTCTTTGTCTCCTCCTCTCTTGAGACGGCGGGCTCGGTCGATCGCATCCGAGAGGTGATTCTGGAAAGAGGCGAGCAGAAAACTACGGAACTTACCCTTGAGCCGGTCAACACGGGCAAGGGCCCGGTGTTGCAGCAGGTGGAGGAAAAAACCTTGGGTGAGGTCCTGGGCGTCTTCGGGCGAATATTCACGACGTCGGGCGAAGATGTAGAGCGGATACCAATAGAGTCGGCACAATTCGTCCAAAGCCGATTGCCCCCCTTCCGCCTGGCTTTCCGCCGCCCTCATGACGATCGTCCAGCGCGTAGTATGAAAGCTCGGCGCGCCCTCCGCTGGCGGACCATGGTCGCGTTTCACAACGAAGTAGGATCTCTTACCAAAAATAGCTGATGGAAGCCTGTTTAGAAACAGAATTCCTAAGACTCTTATTCAGTCTACGGTCGACCTCCTCTCGCAACAGAGCGGTGCGTTTCACCAAGGCTTGGGTCTTCTACCGACAATAGCGGATAAAAAGTGCGTTACGAACAAAATTCCTGAAACCCAGGAACCGTGCCGCCTTTCTAGCGTGTGACGATCCTCATCTCCGATTATGGCCACAAACTCCACCTGGGCGGCACTGCGAAACCCGGCCTTCAGAAAACTCTGGATCGCTGCGGTGATCTCCGGAATCTCTACGGTCGCCCACGACACCGCAGCGACTTGGACGATGAATATTCTCACGGAGTCGCCGTTTTTGCTCTCGCTGATGTCGACCGTGGCGTCTCTGTCTTTCTTTTTGTTTACGCTGCCCGCCGGTACGCTCGCCGACAACGTCGATCGTCAAAAGCTTGTGTGTACGATCAATGTTTGTATGGCCTCCACAGCTCTCGTTTTGGCGGTGCTTGGTTGGCTCCATTTGCTCAATCCTTACCTCATCCTCGCTTGCGTCTTTCTTCTCGGAGTCGGGTTTGCCGCAAACGCGCCGGCCTGGACTTCGATCGTGCGCCAGACCGTGTCTGATGCGGAGTTGCCTTCCACAGCGATCTTGGGGAGCTTACAGTTCAGCATCGCAGGAATTATCGGTCCGGCGTTGGGCGGCTTTCTGGTCTTGCTCGCCGGGGCGAATTTGGTCTTTGCGCTAAATGCCGCCGGGTTCCTCTTAATTGTTTTGGCAATTCGGAAATCGACACAACGGATCCAGCCGGCAAAGCTTTCATCCGAGAGCCTTTCCCAGTCTTTTAGCACGATACTTCGGCACGTTCGTCACGCACCCGGATTTCAGGTCGTGTTGGCCCGAAACTTCCTGTTCGCCGTGTTTATTTCAGTGATTCCGGCGTTGATGCCGGTCGTGGGCCTGAAATTGTTGCATCTTAGTGCGTCTAATCTGGGTCTGTTGTTCATCAGCATGGCAACCGGATCGGTTGTGGGAGCGGTGTTCATCATTCCGTGGATGAGAGCTCGCTTGACGCCCGATTGCCTCACCCTCATCGCCAATTTGCTGCTTGTATTGGTTTACGCCTTAATGGCGTTTGTTCGCCAGATGGAGGTATTCTTCGTTGTTGCGGCGCTTGCCGGCGTGGGATGGACGATGTCGGCTTCCGAACTCTGGTTAGCTACGCAACGCGCGATGCCAGGCTGGGCGCGAGGCCGCTTGAACGCCACAGCGATCATGATCTCGCAGGGGGCGATGGCGGTTGGGGGAGTCACCTGGGGTTCCGCTGGGGCACTAGTCGGAGCAAGGTACACCTTGCTTGGAGCGGCGGTTTTGTTTCTCATGAGTCTGCTTCTGGCTCGTCGGCTTTCGATCAACTTTGCAGCAGACTTCGAAGAGAGCATTTCAGGCATCTTATCCATTCGTGTCAAACGAGAAGAGGCTGCCTCGATAGGGCTTAGAAAAGAATCGCTCACAGGCTAAACCGGAGAAAATCATAACAAACGTCAAGAAAATGGTGCAATGACAAGTCCCTTATTAGTCACTCCGACTGCGGCGTGCGCTCTCGTGCTCGCGCCGTCTTCTCTGGCCCAGCGCGATCTCGGCGACCTCGGCAGCGTTGGGGGGAGTTCGAGAATGGCTGCTCGAAGGAGCTTCCGGGCGACCTCATGCGGGCCACGCGCTGCTTCATTCGATGTTCTATGACGAGGTGATTAGCGTATTGAACGATGTAGCCATGAAAGACGCTAACTGCGCTATGGCGCACTGAGGGTAGCGAGTAGATCGCGTGAAATGACCTGTCCCTTCCCTGAAAAATGAGTTGGCGGCAATGGCTTCAAATCATGGGACCGGGACACTGGTATGGTCCACGATCTGTAACATCAGGAATTTAGAAACGAGATTATGGGACAGCATCAACATAGTTAGTCGTCCTCGGCGAGGCTCCTGAGGCGCTTGGCGTCAATATTGCAGCGGTGCTGCGTGAGCAGGACCGGCGGTATAATTGAGCGGTCGGCCGTTCGTGCCGCGACACCGCTTGCACGATAGTGGTTCCCTAGCGAGAGCCGCGTGGTTGGCTTGGTCGGCTCGAAGGCGTCGAACACTCCCGCCGCTCCGGTCATGGGCGCCGCACGCGGGGCTAGCTCCGAAAGAGGGAGCAAGCGCCAACTCTTTGCAAGCCGCGACCTGGCGAGATGCGTTGCGCGATCGTGCGGCATTGTCGCTTCCGTAAGAAACTCCCGCAACTCGTCTCTCGACAGTTCGCTCTTCTGCGCTTGCGCGGCTTTCAGTTCTGGGTCACTGCGGGTACCGAAGAACACTCTTACCGGGTGACCCCAGCATCTTGAGTCCCTCGAGCCAATTGAAGGTCGGCTTGGAGTAGGGCGTTTTTCGCCTCAAGCTCAGCAACCGTGGCTTTGAGCCGGTCGCGTTCCTCTTCCAGGGCATCCTGCATGCACTTCACCGCTGTGAAGTCTTTATTGATTCCGCAGATTCCGATGACCTCCCCGCGGGTATCCAGAAGCGGCATTTTGGTCGTGTAGTCCCAGGAGATTCTGCCATCACGGCGAACTAGCTTTTCGATTTTTCCCACGAGCGGTTCTCTCGTC
>DATDKN010000324.1:0-3671 GCA_036519995.1 Terrimicrobium sp.
AAAGATGTGGGGTCTAGCATAACAATCTTATCAATCTTCAAGAGTTCGGGGTAATTTGCCGTTAAAGTCCTGCGATCAGATGCTGACGAGCGCTCCACCGTATCAGGATACTGCTTGACGAGATGAATCAGAGGAGGAAAAGGGGCCAGGGAACCCTTGTGCTATTTTGGTTGCGAATAAGTCAATTGAGTTTGCCTACCACCGAAGCCTCTCATGAGTGTTATCGTCCTCAGACGCTCAGGATATCTGGTTCGCTTGAAACGCGAGTTGGTAGGCTTCACGAGAGGTTGTTCGCTTCATATAATCTCGGAGGACGTCGGTCAGAGGTATCTCTCGGCGAACGGCTGAGGTGAGGCAGGTAGTTAGGAGAATGTCCGCGCCGGTAAACGCTTTTCCGAGAATGAAGGGGCCGTGCGAAGATAGCGTCTGAGCGGCGACGCCCACCTGTTTGAGAAATCCTTCCCTGGCTGCGCGCAGAGCGTTCGGCGCCTCTCCATAAATTTCTTTTAGGTCGGAATGCTTGCGAATGATATAAAGAGTGTGAGCGTCCAATTCCGTCATGATGGAAAAGCACCACTGGTAGTAAAGGGCACGCTCCCTTGTGCCCGCCGGCTGGGGCACAAGATCCTGAGAGGTTCCGTATGTGTCAGCCAAATAGGTGACAATGGCCGCGCTCTCTGCCAACGTAAAATCGCCATCCTGAAGCACAGGAATTTTCTGTCTCGGGTTTAACTTTGTGAATTCAGCGGTCTGAGTTTCCCCGGTGCGAGGTCCAAAAGGGCGCCTTTCATAGGAGAGTCCCAACTCATGGAGTATCCAATGCGCCCTCATCGTGCGTGGCGTTCCAGCTCCCCAAAGAATCCGGCGCGGTACTTCGATTGTCGTGGCCATTTTTCGATCCGTGCAGTGCTCAGCGATGTGGCAAAGCCTATCCGCTTGAGATTATTTGTCAAGGATTTTGGGAATCTCCAGGCAGTCACACGGGTCGGACCACGCCATTGTGAGTACTTGATCGTGCGATTGACTACTCGCCGGTTCGGCGATATAGCTCCCGTCAGAGAAAAAGGGTGTTGAAATTTCCTATTCGTCACTTCGGCTCCCGGCTGCGCAAAGCTGGGCCAAGTAAGACATCCTAGGGAGGTTCAATGACCATGCAGCATATCCTTCCGGCCGTTCTGGCCGCAGTTTTTTTCCTGTCCGCGGTGCCGGCGCAGGCCGAGATGAAGAGCCAGTGGGTCGAGTACAGCCACGGCGACACCAAGCTCAAAGCCTATATGGCCTACGACGACAAGATCACCGGCCGGCGCCCGGCCGTGCTGGTCGCCCACGCGCGCTCGGGCATGTCGCCCCAAACGCTCAAGCTCACCGAGATCTGGGCCAAGCTCGGCTACGTGTCGTTCGCGGCCGACATTTTCGGCTACGGCCAAGGCGTGCTGCCGAAGAACGTTGAGGAAATGATGGCGCAGACCGAGATCTACAGCAAGGACCGCGAGCTGATGAAGGCGCGCACGCAAGCCGGGTACGATGCGCTCCTCAAGAGCCCGATGATCGACCCGGCCAAGGTTGCGCTCGTGGGCTACTGCTTCGGCGGCGCGGTCGGTGTCGAGTTCGGCTCAACCGGTGTGCCGCTCGTGGCGAATGTCTCGATCCACGGCTCGTTCCGCGACCACGCACCCGGATGGGCGAAGAACGCCAAGGGCATGTTCCTGATCCTGCACGGCGCCGAGGACGAGGGCTATCCGCTCCCGGTGGTGGATAAGGTGGTCCAGGAGCTGCGCGGCGCGAAGGTCCCCTTCCAGCTGGAAGTCTACAGCGGCACCGGCCACGGCTTCTCCGACCCGAAGAACAAGGCCGAGGAGCGCGCCAACGCGCAGTCGATCGCTTCGACCGCGCGAACGCTCAAGGAGCTTTTCGGCATCTGAGGGCGCCGCGGGCGCAGCGGAGACACGGGATTGCGAGGATTGCGGTGACAGATTCCAAATAGGGTCACCATTAGCAGGCGGGTCAAGTAGGCACAGACATTCCCGTGAAATAAATTTTTCGATTGAGAATGTGGTGCCAGACTTGCGTTAGTTGCGCACACTGTTTGCACTCGCAATATTCACAAGTTCCGCAACTCTGACACTTGATTGCTGACTCACTGCTCGTCGAATACGGCAGCTACGATTGCCCTCATTGCAGCGCGGCTAACGAGCGCATTACGGGAGTTCGCGGTCAGTTTGGCAATCGTCTATCCTATGCATTCCGGCAACGGCCGGTCACCGGAAGCGACCTGGCGCGGCGCGCTCCACAAAGCTGCGGAGTTCTCACACAATCCGTTTCGACGAAATCACGCCATCACTTTTTGAACGACTTTAACGAATGGAACTATTAGAACCCTCTCCGGGGTGGGCGGCTAGGTACGCTACGTATACATGGGCTTTCCATCTCGCAGCGCCAGCCACCCGCGAGTGATCCGATAGATGGCCCACACGCCGGCCGCGAAGAAAACCCCAATCGCAAGCGGAATTCCCACCAGAGTGACGAACAGCATACCGCCGACCACACACCAGAGGAACGCAAACCAGAAGGTCCGGATCTGCCAGCGAAAGTGTGACTCGAGGAAGGTCCCTCTCGCTTCACTCCTCTTCACGTAGTTGATGACGACCGCAATGATCGAGGGCACGCCAAAGACGAAGGCACCGACAATGGTCGCCGCGGTCGTTACGCCGATCAGAAGGCTCAGGGCGTGCAAGGCATACACGAGATGTGTAACGGTGACGAGGCCCGGTGCCGGCGCAGTGGTCGGGATTGCGGTGTTGTCGGTCATGAGCGCTGTTCCCTCAGCTAACTCACGGTGGTAGGGAAAATTTTGGGGGTCAAGCCTGAGTCGGTACTCTATAACGTCTGGCACAGAAAAAAACTGGCGCCTAATGGTACTTGCGGCCCTCAGACCCGTTAGGAAGCGCGAAAAAAACTCCGGTCCATCTTACCCTTGGCTTCAGCACTTCCGGCAGATGAGATCTCCTTTTGGAAAGGGCAAGAGCACGCAGTCTACTCGCGGATCATTTTCGGCGTGGTTCAGGAGATCCTTCTGGATGCGGGGTGAGGTTACGTTATCGATGACGAGCCATCCGCCGGGCACGAGGCGCGGGACCACCTTCTCGTAGACGTTGCCGTTGCGCTCCGGGGGCTCGATATCGGAGAAGCAAAACGCGATCTCCTCGAAACGGGTGGCGTAGTCGAGAGCGTCGCCATGAAAGACTTGGACCGAACCTCCCGCGCCGGCGCGAGCGATGTTCTCTCGAGCCAAGGCGACCTTCCTTTCATCGAGATCGACCGTCGTGAGCGTCACGCCTCTCGCACGAGCGGCCAGCGACAGCCACAGACTGGAGTAGCCCCCGCTGCTACCGAGCTCGATAAATGCGCCCTGCGGCGCCGACATCGCCAGGAGCGAAAGGCAGCGCCCGACGTCCACGGAAACACTGCGAAGCGACGGTTGATCACGTGCCGTCTGTTCCTCAAGCGCGCGCATCACCTGTTGCATGTCGGCGGAAATGTCATGAAACACTTGAGCCTCCCTCGAGATTCTCGAACGGCACGCTGCGCCGATTGATCTGCTCTTCGATGTCGTCCGGAAATAGATTTTCGCTCAGCATGACATAGTCGCCGTAGGCGCCGTGAACCGGACC
>DATDKN010000325.1:0-5088 GCA_036519995.1 Terrimicrobium sp.
CGGGGCACGGGCAGTAACGACATCTCCGTAACCGACGTCTACGTGCCCCGGTCCAGGACCTTTCCCATGGTGGCGGAGTTCGAGCCGGGATCGCACTATCGAGGTCCGCTGTATCGCCTCCCGGTCGTGGGCGCGGCGGCGTCCGGTATCCCGACGCCGATGTTGGGGGTGGCGCGACGCGCTCTCGACGAGGTGACCGAACTCGCCCGGACCAAGACGCCGGTGGCGTCGAGTGGTCTGCTGAAGGAACGGGCGTCAGCCCAAGTCCAGCTGGGCCGAGCGGAAGCGATCCTGCGCTCAGGGCGCTTGTTGCTTCTTAACACCCTGAGCGAAGCGTGGCGGAGATGCGTCGACGGCGAGACCCACTCGCTGGAGCAGAAGGCGGACCTCCTGCTCGCGATGGCTCACGCGATGAGCAGCGCCGTCCAAGCGGTGGAGCTCGCATGCAGCATCGCGGGAACGACGGCGTTTCGAGCCTCCAGTCCATTGGAACGTTGCTTCCGGGATGTCCAGACGATGAGACATCACGTCTTCGCCTCTGAGCAACGTTATGGGACCTTCGGGCAGGTGCATCTAGGGGTTCCACCAGACTTCCCCGTGGTTGCCTTCTAGCGTTCCCTTGACCTGGTAGAGAAAATTTGAACCGCTGCGAGCTTTAAGCGTGATCCGACGTCCCAGCCCGGATGGAGGCCGCCTGCTTGATCCAGGTCGCCAGCTGCTTCTCGTCGATCTTGTCCGACTCGCGCACATCCAGGGAGCGCACGTCCTTGAATTGGCCGATGGGCGGAACGGGCTTAAACGGGTCCCTTGAAAAAGCTGAACTTAACGTGGTGCTGGAAGCCACTGAAGGCGAGGAACCAGCCCTACCCCTCCAACGCCGTAAAACGGGCAGTGCCACCTCACGGCCTTGCGGACGCCGGGCACGTGCTTCACGACGAGCGCGTCGAGGTCTTCCTAAGTGCGATTCTTTTGCAAGCATTTGGTTGGTTTGTCACCACGGAGACGAGGCGGTTGAAGATGTGAAGGATTACTTGCCTGCGATTGACAGGAAGCGGTCCGGCAACTACCAAGGCGACCGAATGAAATGCGAGCTACCGTTCGCTCTTTGCTTGCTCGTGATCGGTTTTTCCTCCTGCGCTAAGAAGGCGACGCCGCAAGCTCCTCCTACGCCGGTAACGTTTGCGGTGGCCATGGCCGAAAGCGTGCCCCTAACGATTCGCACCTTTGGCAACGTGGTGACCATTGCCGATGTCACCTTGCAGGCGCAGGTCGAAGGCACGCTTCTTCGCTATGCGGTCGACGAGGGTGCGATGGTCAAGAAGGGCGCCTTGATCGCTCAGATCGATCCCGCACCATTTCAGGCAGCGCTGCAGGAGACGCAGGGAAATTTGGATTCCGCAAAGGCTCAGCTGGCGAACGCGCAGGTGACGCTTCAGCGCCAGCAGGAGCTCTACAAGACCAAAACGATCGACCTCGCGGACCTTCAAACCGCTGAGGCCAACCAGCTTCAGGCCCAAGGGGCCGTCTTGACTGCTGAGGGTCAGCTGGCAACCGCCCAAATAAATCTCGGTTACTGCACGATCTCGTCACCAATCGACGGAAAGACCGGGATTTATCTAGTTGATGCGGGCAACCTCGTCGCAGCTAACACAACCAAACTGATCAATATCCAGACGATCGATCCGATCTATGTCGAGTTCACCATTTCCGAGAACGACTTCGACAAGGTGCGGCAGTATTTCACCCAGGGCGAGTTGCCAGTCGAAGCGAATATTCCCGGCGCGCCGGACAAGAAGGTCACCGGCAAGATGACCTTTATCGACAACTCCATCACAAGCTCAACGGGGACACTTGCCCTTCGCGCGACAATGCCCAATAAGGAAGCCCTCCTCTGGCCGGGGCTCTTTGTTAATGTCGAGCTTGTTCTTACGACACTGCAGAACGCGATAGTCATACCTTCCCAGTGCGTCATGATTGGCCAGCAAGGCCCCTATGTATTCGTTGCCAATTCCGACAACACGGTGACTCGGCATCAGGTTGAGCCTGGGCAGCGACATGCAGACTCCACCGTCATTTCCAAGGGTCTGAACGCTGGGGATCATGTTGTGACTACGGGCCAGCTCACACTCGACGACGGTGTGAAGGTTAGCCCCACTCCTTATCAGGCTCCTCCGCCTGTTCCCGGCAGGGTGCCCTCGCCATCCCCCACGCCGGAGAAAGCAAAATGAGTTCTGACTCGGAACTGCGGAGCGTCGATCGAGAACTGCAAGCCTTGGGTATTTCGGTGCGATGAACTTATCCGAGCCGTTCATTCGCAAGCCGGTGATGACGACGCTGTGCGCCATCTCGGCGGCGATCTTCGGCACCGCGGCCTATTTTTCGCTGCCCGTCAGCGAGCTTCCGGACATCGCGTATCCCGTTATCGCGGTTACGACCAACTTTCCGGGTGCCAGCCCTCAGATCATGGCGAGCAACATCTCGACGCCGCTCGAGATTCAGATGATGCAGATTGAGGGACTGCATCTCATCACCTCCCGCAACCAGGAGGGCGTAAGCAGCATTGTCCTGCAATTCGTGCTGGACAAAGACATGGGCCAGGCAGAGGCGGAGGTGGAGGCCGCCATCCAGCGAGCCACGGGAAATCTTCCCACCGATCTGCCGGCTCCGCCGAGCTTCCAGACGGTAAATCCGAATACCCAGCCGATCGTCTACATTACGCTGGCCACGGATGCCCTGACGCTGGGCGATCTGTATGACTACGCCAACAACATGGTCGCTCAGAGAATGATGATGCTCGAGGGCGTCTCGATGGCGCAGGTTTACGGTTCGGCGCGCGCCGTATGCATCCAAATGGATGCGAATGCTCTCGCTTCCCGGCAACTGACCGTCCTGGATGTGGCCAATGCGGTCCAAACTGGGAACGTGTTTACTCCCGGAGGCCAGATCTATGGAAATTTCCTACAGTACATCATCAATCCCAAGGGTCAGCTTCTTCGGGCTGAGGATTACAGGGATCTAATAATCCGATACCAGAATGGCGCACCGGTGCGGGTAACGGATGTCGCTACGCCCGTCGACGGCCTTCAAAAGCAGTATCTCGTAATCGATTTCTGGACGAGTTGGATGAAGCCCCGCGCTTCGTCGCTGGTTGTGGCAGTGACGCCGGCGCCCGGCGCCAATGACGTGACTGTGGCGCGCGCCGTCCGGGACACGCTCGACAAGCTACGGCTTTCCATTCCGGCTTCGGTGGAAGCCTACATCAACTATGATCGCTCGGTTCAAATCATCGAGAGCATCAATGACGTGAAGTTGACTCTGCTGATTGCCTTTGCCCTCGTTGTCCTCGTCGTTTTCCTCTTCCTCGGGCGTGTGCGGGAAACATCGATTCCGATCGTAGCGCTTCCGCTTTCCTTGCTCTTGACGTTCGCCGTGATGTGGATGCTCGGCTACAGTCTCGACAATCTCTCCCTGATGGCGCTGACGCTGGCTGTTGGCCTGCGTGTTGATGATGCGGTTGTGGTCCTTGAAAATACGGTTCGACACCTTGAAGGGGGCAAACCTGCGACCGTAGCGGCTTTGTTTGGGGCCAAGGAAATCAGCTTTACCGTGCTCTCGATGACCCTTTCTTTGGGGGCAATTTTTATTCCGATAGTTTTCATGCCCGGGCTGATCGGCCGGATGTTTCATGAAATGGCGGTGACAATTGTGGTGGCGATAATCTTTTCAGGGGTGGTCGCCATTGTCGTGTCGCCGATGGTGTGCGCCCGTCTCCTCCGCAAGTCTGAGGGCGAGAATCGGTACCAACGTTGGTTCAATAAGTATTTCCTGGCATTCAAGGACCATTACAAACGGGCACTACAGTGGATGATGGCGCGGAAGGGCCTGGCCCTCGTAATTTGGCTGCTTTCTCTGGCCGGCACAATTTGGCTGTTTGTTGTGATTCCCAAGGGATTTCTGCCAGTGGGAGATAGTGGAATGATCAGAGGTGTTTACCTGACGGCCGAGGGAACGTCCCCTGCCCAGATGCAGGCGTATCAAAAGCAGTTGGTAGAAATCTCGAAAGCCGAGCCCGGCGTGGACCAGGTCATTATCGCGACGGGACTGCAGAACAATCAGCTCACGACGTCGATGGGTCTCTTCGTCGTTCTATTGAAGCCGGAGTCGCAGCGCGCTCCGATTGCCGAAATTACTCAGCGGATCATCGAGAAAGTCCGCCAGCAGGTCCCGGGCGTGATTCCGCTCTTGCAGCCATATCCCACTCTCAACATTGACACTGGCGCGACCTCCAATACCCAGGGTGCTTACGCCTATCAGCTGACCAGTACCGACCCGGAATTGCTTTATGCTACTGCGGGCAAGCTCATCGAACGCTTGAGCAAGACGGAGGGGTTCACTGCTGTTTCGAGCGATATGCGAATGAACACCCCGTTCCTCGAGATCGAGATTCTCCGTGATCAGGCGTATAGCTACGGCGTCAATGTTCAGGATATCGAAAACACCTTGGCCCTCGCCTTTGCACAAGGCATGACCGGCCAGATTCAAACTCCCTTGAACGTTTATTGGGTTATTCTCGAACTCCTCGATCGCCAGCGCGCGAAGCTGGACAACTTGAACCTGCTTTGGGTGCGCAATCAGCAAGGCGGCTTGGTCCCTCTCAGCTCGTTGGTGCGGCCACACGTCAAGACAGGCCCAGAGTCCATCAGCCACATCAATCAAATCACCTCTGTAACGATCTTCTACAACCTTAAGCCGGGCTTCCCCGCAGGCACGGCGACGGATGAGCTTCAGAAAGCCGCCAGAGAAATCGTCCCGGCTTCGGTGGTCGGAGCGCCGGCGGGTTCGAGCGCCCAATTCATCGAGACAGTCAAGGCAATGATTTTCCTGCTCATCATTGCTATTTTCGTGATGTACATCATCCTCGGAATCCTTTACGAAAGCTACAGTCACCCGATTACCGTTCTCTCGACGTTGCCGGTGGCCAGCCTCGGAGGACTTGCAACCCTGCAGCTCTTCGACATGCCGCTCGATCTCTACGGCTTTATCGGGCTGTTTCTGCTTCTCGGCCTGATCAAGAAAAACGGCATCATG
>DATDKN010000326.1:0-4569 GCA_036519995.1 Terrimicrobium sp.
GATTCCAGTTGTTACACAAGGTGAATCAACTCCCGGGTATCCAGGGATGTCCCGACTGAGCCGCGTATAGCCAGGGTGTTGCGCCTACACCCGGTAGTTCGACCTAGCGGTGTCATGGAACAGACACCGCCGCTCCGACGCGGTGAAACCCTCGACGATCTCCTCGTAGGCCTTGTAGACGTCTTGGATGGGGCGCGAGAGTGCAGCGATCGGCATGTGGCTCGCAAACATGCAGCGCGCCGGCCCGAATAGCTCGATCGTCGCTAACACCCACGGGCGGATTTGCGGGACGGTCCAGTGAAGACCGAAGATGCACTCGGCGCCGAAGATCTTGACCGCGACATTCTCGCAGCGAGCTAGCGCGGCCATGTCGCTCCGCCACGCATGGAACCCCTGTTCCGTCAAGTCGATCGGCCACCCCATCAGCGGCAGAATAAATCGGAGATCGGGGAAGTTCCTGGCCAGGCTTGTAAGACCGGCAAGCTGGTTGGCGAAGATCTCGATTTCGCAGGCAAGATCGTGGTTGCGCAACGACGCGAGGCCACGACGCCAGGCGACATCGTCCATTAGGCCCGGTGCTTGAGCAAAGCGCAACAAATCATTGGTGGGATGCCAGGCCAGGTGCTGACGCACCACGTGGACCCGCCCGAGCGCACGATAAACTTCGATCGTGTGCTCAAAATCTGGAGCGCGGAAATCGACGCAGGCGATCATGCCTGTCGGGTGGCCGCCCGCATTTGCCAAAGATTGAGCCCAGCGGAGTTCTTCGAGCGGCGTGCTGGACATGAAATCGGCGGATATCGTCCCCTCGACGTGCAGTCCAGCTGCGTCCGCCAGATAGTCCGCGGGCAGATAACGGCGCGGTAAGGCGCTGTAGTCGCCGACCAGTGCCTCGAAGGCGGCACTGCGCTGCCGAAAGATCGGAAAACAGAACCGACTCGCGTCGATGAAATGCACGTGGCAGTCAATCATCGAGATCGCTGGGCCGACTTGTAGAAGCTATCGCCGTCGGTCGGGGGTGGACGAACCCGCCGCTTATCATGCGGAGGGCATTCTCTACTTTGCGCCGAACGCCATGTTGGTATTGCATCGGCGTTAGCCAGAACAGTCTCTTCATCCATGGCTCATCTAGCCTCGTGAGGTGCGGCAGATTATGGGGAACACACCCAGGCGACGGCGCGCCGATCTGGAAGTCCGCCACCGGCGAGCTGCGCCGCAACGGTTGGGACGTCCAGCAATGGTCATGAGTTTTCCACTTCAATTCTTTCGTGCGACCGTCCCAGTCGACGGCGGATTCCACGCGGCCTGGAAGCTGAGGACAAAGACGGCGATCACCGCGAGCTTGCTGATCGCCATCGCCAGGATCAGGATGTCGGCGGGACGGTGCTCGTAGAAGATCGCCAGGAACTCCGTGTAGTGGCAGGGAAAGACGATCTGTTCGGTTGCCAAGGCCAGCGCGAACAAGCCCCCTATCAGGTAGAGCCGGCGCGCCTCCAGGCCTGTCAGCGGTAGCAGGGCCGTGAAGGCCACGGGCCAGATCAGGTACTGCGGCTGGAACAGCGTCGTCCAGAAGATCAGGGCCACGAGCATGGCCTGGGCTGTCAGGATCAAGTTACCCCCGCGCTTCCAGTAGGAGTAGAGCAGCGCACCCAGGCTGGCCAGCAGGCCAAGCTGCATTAGCCAGCGGTACGCGGCGGGTAGCCGGAGCCCGTGAATGCTATACTCGTTAACCGGGTGGGAGGGCCACGCGCCCCGAATGGCGTCAAAGACCATGGCCAGGGTAGCCGGCGTGCTCTCCAGGCCGACCGGCTTGTTCTCGTGGAAGCGGACCACGCCGGAGAAACTCGAGATCGGGTCTCCGCCCAACCAGAAGAACAGCAGAATACCAGCGAGCCCCAGCCCCAGCCCGCTGCCGACCGCCCTGACCTGGCGGCGGACGTCGCCGCCCTGCGGCGGGCGGGCAAAGAGCGGGACAAGCAGGAGCGGATAGAGCTTGCTCAAGATGGCCGCCGCGAGCAGAACCCCTGCGCAGCGGGGCCAGTTGTGGCGCCAGGCGCACCAGGCCACCAGAGTCAGAAACGAGACCAGTAGCTCATAGCGGAACAAGACGATCGATCCGGCCGCGAGTATGAGGACGCCGAAGAGGATGGCCGCCCGGCGTCCCGCGACGTGGTTGAGCAGGGCCAGGTGCAGCCCCAGCAGCACGTAGTTTGCGACGACGAAGTTCTTCTCGAAGCCCACGTGGAACGTGAACTCGGCCCAGCGCAAGAGCAGGAAGTAGAGCATGGCGAACGGCGGGTACTCCGTGCCTTGGAGGTGGAACGTTAGATACTTTTCGGTGCGGATCCAGAACTCGCCAACATCGCGCCCCAGGTGCTCCTTCCACATGCTTTGCCGCGCCTCCATGGCCAAGACCCCCCAAATCAACAGAAACAGGCACGTCAACTGGATCCAGGAGAGCTGCTTGCGCGGCATAGCGATTCCTGGAGGCCCCATCGGCGCGCGAAGACAATGGCCGCGATTGTCGATGAGATCCACGCCGATGTTGAGAGAACTCGAAATTGTCTGCGGTGAACCCGTCGCCGATGTCCGCGACGATGATCTTGAGTGGCCTTGGTTGGTCAAGTAAGCAGATTTATCGGATTCTGTCGTCAGTCACCCGGGTGTCAAGTGCGTTGGCGACTGCCTCAAGATAGACCTGAATCAGCTCGGGATTTGGGAAGAAGAGCTTAATGGCGCCGAAGGTCTTGATGTCCATACCAATGTCAAAAGAGTTCGAGGTGTTTTCCCTGACCAGGTCCGAACTGTTTCGCGTAGCTCGCCGCCGTCATGGTCGACGGATGGACAGTTACGGTGGCCAAATCACCTCATCGATACCGCTCGCGTCGGGGATTGCGCGCCTAAGGAACCGAGCGCAATGTCCTGGCGACAACCCTGAATGGCTCGAGTTCGAGGTTTATCGACACGATCGGAGCACCAAATAGTTGCCTGTTCAAAAGGTTGCTTCGCGCGATGAACGAAAGCCGCCGAAATTGCGCTTTGAATACCTCCGCATCGAGGAAATCCTCTGACTTTTCCCCTTCAGATATCTTCAACCGCTCGCAGTTGCCACGGCTGCGTCGAAACACCCGACTGCACTCCTGGCCTTTCCCATGAATGGGCCAAGGTCTGAAAGCGTGGGGAGATCGCCGCCCAAGACGGTTGTGCAGTTCTCTTCTCGACAAGCAAAGGTGCACGGTCGAGACGCTCGACAGTCTACTCCACGAGGAATCGTGCCAGCGATGCTTTCCCCCCGCCGCCGATGGATGGTGTGATTCGGACTTCCAAGCCACTCACGGCGCCAGGGATATGCTGAAATTCTTCCCGCTCCGTCGTTGTCCCTGGGGGACTGAAGTTGAACTGCTGACGTCTCAGTTCTCGCCAGTCATTCGCGCCTGCAGGTTTCCAGGAAAGAACAAATTCTTGGGTGCGCGCAGTCTCATGCTCCTCAAAGACCAAGGTGATCCGGGAAAGGTTTTGCGGAGAGTCGAAGTTTAGTCTGATCGTTTGCGGACCTTCATCAGCGGCCCGCCACCCCGGTCCACCTCCAAAGAGCCCCTCGAGTGGAAATTTCGGGTCTTCAGAGCTGACTTCAAAACTCGCGAGCTTCGCGAGATCCAGCACTTGTTCGCTTTCTGGTTCTACTTTGAGGATTGGTCGTTTGCGAATCATGGTTTTGATTTCCTGTTGCCGTTCTTGCTTCAGCGATTCGTCGAGCTTTTCCGATAATCGAAAGGGAGCGATTTCAGGCTGGTGTGCGCGGTCTAGTGGTTAATTGTTCTAAAACATCGACTTCGATTCATGTTCATAGTTGGAAATCGTCGGACTGAAATCCGATGTTACCGAAGAACCATTGCAGGACTTTCGGTTGTTTGCAAAAGGAAGTGCGCTTCGAGCGAAACCCCGGTCAGGACGCCACTTCCAAACGACGCCTCCGAACCCATGCTGCAGGTGGAGGCGCCTCACGCCGGCGCCAATCGCTCGGCAAACACGATTGAAGGTCCTATGGCACTCAGAAAAAGGGCAAATCTAGTGATGTGCAGTCAACAGTGTCCTTCTTTGCTGCCTCTCAGGAGGCAAAGCAGATGGAGAATGAGAACGGCACGCAGGCGAAAGTCTGATATATTTCGCTCTTGAGTTCGCATTGGCTAGTCGCGGGAAATGAAGGCGCTCTGAGTTTTGTTCTAAGAAAGCCGCGCAGCAGGCTTCATCTCTCTCGGCCGAATCTTTGCGAACAGAGTTCGATTGTCACTCTCGGTGCCGCTCTTGGAACGCTGACGGCGACCAATGCCTTCCCGTTTTTTCACCCTGACGCCTTCTGACCAGTGAGTCCCTCTCGCAAAAAACGCCCGAAAGCAGGAGCTTTCTACGAAGCTCCCGCCCAGACCGAGGCTGCCATCGCTCGGATCCATGGCCATTTCGAAAAATCCAAGCGATCGCTCGCTGAGGAGAAGAAGAGCCAGTCCTCGCCGGAGGGAGTTCTACGCTCCACCCTGCGAGCTCTGCTCACTGCGCGCAAAGCCATGGCCA
>DATDKN010000327.1:0-10570 GCA_036519995.1 Terrimicrobium sp.
TTCGACAAACGCGGAAGAGAAGTGGCTCTGGCAAACTTGGACTCCGCTTTCGGTGACTCACGTTCGCGCGAAGAGAAGCGCCGAATCGCTGTGGGCAGCTATCAGACATTTGCGCGCACGATGCTCGAGCTCTTTTGGTCCCCTAATCTTAGCGAGCCTGTCGCCCGCGGTATTGCGCGCTTTGAAGGTCTCGAGCTGGACCCTTGCCATACTGATCCCCGGCAATCGGCGGTCTACCTCTGTTTGCACTACTCAAATTTCGAGTGGTTCAGCCAATTCGCCGCTTACACGGTCGGGAATGGTGCGGTGATCGCGCAGCGATTCAAGAACCCCCTCATCGGTCAGATTTTCGATCGCCTCCGAGCCAGTACCGGCCATTGGGTGATCCCGCAAGAGCGAGCCATGATTCGAATGCTCAAACATCTGAAGAGCGGTGGCAAATTCGCGATGCTTTGTGATCTTAATCTTGATCCCAGCGAGACCAGCGTGATCATCAATACCTTCGGTGGTCTCAAAATTTGTGTAACGCAAATGCAGTCGGCCCTGGCCCTGCGAACCGGCGCCAAAATCGTTCCTTGCGAATGCCGGCCGGAGGCCGACGGGACTTACCGGATGGTGTATCACAAACCGCTAGAATTCTCAGCGGAGACCAACGCGGCAGAGATTACTCAGCTCTGCTGGAACGTCCTGGAGCCGTCGATTCACCAACAACCCGAATGCTGGCTTTGGGCCTACAAGCACTGGCGTTTCCTGCCATCCGACGACAAGAGCGGTCGCTATCCATTCTACGCCAACATCGCCAAGCGGTTCGATAGAATGCAGGCGAAGCAACAGAAGGCGGCCTCTTCTACGGTTCGACAGTCTCCAGATAAGTAAACTTGCCATCTTGAATCCGGAGAATCATTCCCGGCTTTCGGGGATTTCGATCTTGATCGAATGCGATTGTTCCCGTGACGCCGGCAAAATCCTTCGTCGCGGCAAGGGCATCTCTCAGCGCAGTTGAAGTGGTGCTGCCGCCGCGTCGCAAGGCATCCGCGAGGAGCCAGACGGCGTCGTAGGTGAGCGCGGCGAGCGAAGGAGGGGCTGCTTGAAACTTCGCCCGGTAAGATTCGCTGAAGGGCTTGGCTCGGTCGGAGAGGCGCTCGCTGGAAAAATGGCTTGCGAAATAACAGTTGTTAACGGCTTGTCCCGCGAACTTGAGAAGCTCGCTGGAGTCCCAACCGTCCGTTCCGAGGAATGGAACTTCGATGGCCAGCTGGCGCGCTTGCTTGATGATGACCGCAGCCTCCGCGAAGTAGCTCGGGAGGAAAACGATGTCGGGATTTCTCAGCTTAATGGCGTTGAGCTGTGTTGCATAGTCAACATCGCCGGCCCGGAAGGTTTGCTCCGCGACGATCGATCCCCCTTGTTTGACAAATTCAACCTTAAAGGCATTGCTCAAGCTCGTGCCATAAGGGTTGTTCCCATCGAAAAGCATCGCCACTTTGTCTGCATCGAGGGATCGAGCGAATTTCGTCATCATGGCAGCTTGGAACGCATCAGTGTAGCAGACGCGAAAGACATAGTCGCCGACTGCAGTGATCTTCTCATTGGTTGCGCTCGGAGTGATCAGAGGAATGCCGCGCTCCTGCGCGACCGGCGCAGCGGCTAGCGTGCGATCCGTGGTGATCTCGCCGATCAGCGCGACGACCTTCTCCGTGTCGATCAATTCGCCGACGACCGAGGCGACCTGTTCGGTTTGTGATTCAGTATCCTTGACGATCAGGTTCACCGGATGATCAAGAACGCCACCTTGCTCGTTGATTTCATCGACGGCCAGCTTAGCTCCATTTAAAGCCTCGCTGCCGAAAGACGCGTGCGAACCAGTCAGCGGGATAAAAAGTCCAACCCGGGTGGCCAGCGGATCTTTCGGAGATTCGGGCAGTGTCAGGGGTTCGGGCGTCGGGGTAGGCTCGACAATGTTTGGCGTTAAGGCTGGCCGCGGCGACTCTGCGGTGTGCGGCGACGACTCTGCAGTGGGCGGCGACGACTCTGCGGTGTGCGGTGGTGACTCGGTGGCGTGGAGTGGCGACTCTGCAGTGGGCGGCGACGACTCTGCGGTGTGCGGCGGCGACTCGGTGGCGTGGAGCGGCGACTTTGTGGCTTCCGCGGCCGACGCTGCGACTGGCGAGGGCGAGGCTGCGGCTTCCGGCGGAGGAACGGGAGCTTGTAGTGGCCGGACCGGAGCTTGCAGCAGCACGGAGGGTTGCTGCTCCGCAAAGGCTTGCTGGGGAGCCTGCTCTGCAGTTGCGCGTTGTTGTTCGGCGACGGGCTGTTCTTCGGCAAGTGCGGCCGGCTTTTTGTTGCAGCCGGTTAAAGCGAAGGCCACGCTTAAGAAGACCAGCAACAGAGAAGTGCGCTTCACTGGGCGAAGTCTAGGGCAGGGACGGGCGGGCGCAACCGAGTTGTGCGGGGGAGGGAGCACCGGAGCGCGCAACGAGAGTCCGCTTTCCACTCGAGCAAAACTCCGTCAGGCTTGCTCACTTAATTGGAAATCCCGATATTGCTCTAAGCCAGGATTAGGAGCTAGACTCTCCTTATGCCCCTCGAGTCCGAACTGAAGGTTGAAAAGAAGGCCTTTCAAATTAATATGGACCCGCGCATTTATGGCGCTTTCGCGGAGATTGGCGCCGGGCAGGATGTCGCCCGCCGGTTCTTCGCCGTCGGCGGAGCTGCTGGCACAGTGGCTAAGACAATTTCGGCCTACGACATGACTTTTTCGGACGCGATCTATGGTGCGTGCGGGCGCTATGTGAGCAGAGCCCGGCTCGATAGCATGCTGACTCACGAATACAACTTGTTGATCGAGCGGCTCGACGAAAAGTTCGGCGGATCGCGCACCTTTTTTGCCTTTGCAGATACTGTGGCCGCCCGCAGTTTTCGTCGTCATGCGGAATCGCAAGGTTGGATGGGCATCCGTTTTCAGAAGCAGCCTCGGACCGAGACCAATGAAATCATTATTCATGTTCGGATGCTCGATCCCCGCAATCTCCAGCAGCAGGAAGCTCTTGGGATCGTCGGAGTAAACCTTATTCACGGAGCCTACTTTCTCACCGAGAATCCCGAAGCTTTGGTTGAGTCCCTTGTCGACGATCTGGCTCCGGGGCGTATTGAGATCGACATGATTCGCTTTACTGGTCCCGATTTTGCGGATGTGGATGATCGCATAATGGCGCTGCAGTTGGTCACGCAGAATCTTACCAATGCGGCGCTGTTTCGTGCCACTGGCGAGATTGTGAATGCCGCCGATGCGCTCTATAAAAAGCCACTGCTCGTGGAGAGGGGAAGTTTCCGCCCGGTCACGCTCCTCGCCGACGACATGTTGAATTGTGGCAAGGCAATGTTCATGCGGGAGGAAGGGGTGCGGGACTCCGAGCCGGAGATTCTCATGGAGATCACGACGAAGAATCTCCTGGCGAGCGGGGAGCTCGACCTGCGAGATTTTCTGGACAGGGTCGATATGCTCGGAGCCATGGGCCGGACGGTGTTGATTTCTAATTACGGGGCCTATTACCGACTGGTGAATTATCTGACGCGTTACACCGATCGGATGGTCGGCTTGCCACTGGGAATTCCAGCGATGGCTGAGATTCTCGAAGAGGAGTATTATAAGGATCTTGAAGGCGGGATTCTGGAAGCTCTGGGGCGTCTCTTCAAGACTGGTGTCAAACTCTACGTGTATCCGTTTTTGAATCCAAACGGAGACTTGGTGACCGCCGATAACTTCGAGGTGGCGCCAAACCTTGTTCACCTGTATCGGCACCTCCTGGATAACGGGTTTATTGAGTCTATGGATGGGTACAATCCGAGCTATTTGCCGATCAAGTCATCCGGTGTTCTGGCGAAGATCCGGGCCGGAACTGCGGGCTGGGAGAGCATGGTTTCACCGGAGGTCGCGAAGATCATCAAGGAACGCCAACTCTTTGGGTATCACTCAGAGCTCGTGGCCAAGAACTGAGCCAAAGCGCCAGGCTCAGCGAGGGCGGGGGTTGTTTGCTCTCACCGGCTTGATATGCTGGAAAGATGCCGTTGACTCATCATACAGAATCCGAAGTTGCTGCCCGCACTGTTCCGCATCGCTCTGAAGTAGTTCCCGCCTACACCTGGGATTTGACGCCCCTTTACCGCGATGAAAACGCGTGGGACGAGGACTTTAAGGCGCTCCAGGCAGACTACCTCCAGGTATTGAGTTTTCGCGGCAAGGTCGGGGCAAGCGCGCAAGAACTGCGCGATGCTCTTGAATTCGAGAAGAAGATCGACGTCCGAGTGGAGCGCCTCAGCCAATATGCGAGTCTGCGCGTTGCCGAAGACTCCTCCGACGATGCTTCTCTTTCCCGTGAGGCGCGGCTCGACAGTCTGCGTGTTCGCATCGGCGAAGCGTTCTCATTTCTCGGGCCGGAGATTCAGGCAATACCCGATGAGACGTTCGATGGCTATCTCTCGGACGAAACGCTTGCTGAGTGGGTCATCCGACTTAAGAAGCTCCGGCGGTTGAAACCTCACACATTGTCGGCGAGTGAGGAGCGTCTTTTGGCCCTGGGTTCGTCCGCGCTGCGCGGTCACCAGGAAACCTTTTCTCAATTAACCAACGTGGACATGAAGTTTGGCTTTGTCCGCGATGATTCGGGAAAAGAGCGCGAGTTGACGCAAAGCTCACTCTCTTCCTTTCTTCAGCAGCGCGACCCCGACGTTCGACGGCAGGCGTTTCATCGCTTTTATGCGGAGTTCAAGGACCATCAATTCACACTTGCATCCTCGCTCGGAAGTTCGATTCGGGCGGATGTTTTTGATTCACGCGCGCGAAACTATCTCTCGTCAATCAATGCGGCACTGTTTGCCGACGACGTGCCTTTGCGGGTCTACGACAATCTTATCGCTACTGTTCGCAGCCGTCTGGCACCCTTATATGACTATTTCGAATTGCGACGGCGAGTCCTCGGGTTGCCCGAGATTCATCATTACGACACGTATGTTCCCATTGTCGGCGAGATGCAGACCAATGTGGGCTGGGACGCCGCCGTGGACCTTGTGCTGGCGGCGCTGACTCCTCTGGGTGCGGAATACCTGGCCACGCTGGGTCACGGGTTACGCGAGGGCCGATGGTCCGACCGTTACGAGAACAAGGGTAAGCGCAGTGGTGCGTTTAGTTACGGCACATATACAAGTCCGCCGTACATCATGATGAACTACAAGGCGGACGTATTTTCCGACGTCTATACGCTGGCGCATGAGGCGGGGCATTCGATGCACACCTGGTATGCCAACCGGACGCAAAGATATCAAAACGCCCACTATCCGATCTTCCTCGCGGAAGTCGCCTCCACCTTCAATGAGATTCTGCTTACCGAGCACTTGTTGGCGACGACCAATGATGAGCGGATGCGCGCCTATGTCTTGAACCGTCAGATCGATGATCTGCGGGGGACTCTCTTCCGCCAGACGATGTTTGCCGAATTCGAGCGCTCGACGCATGCGGCGGAGGAAGCTGGGGAGCCACTGACTCTCGAAGGTTTCAAGAAAGTCTATCGAGAACTATTGAATGCCTACTTTGGGCCCAGCTTTGCCATCGATCCCGAGCTCGAGCTCGAAGGACTCAGAATCCCGCATTTTTATAGCGCCTTTTATGTCTACAAGTATGCGACCGGAATTTCCGCGGCAGTCGCGCTCGCTCGGCAGGTGCTTGAAACTGGGGACGCCACGCGTTACCTGAACTTCCTGCGAAGCGGTGGCAGCAAATTCCCGATTGAGACGCTGGCGGAGGCGGGGGTCGACATGTCCTCTCGCGCACCGGTCGAGGCTGCGCTTAAATTGTTCGAGCGGCGTGTCGAGGAAATAAGCAGGTTGCTCGCTTAGGGGCGGAGCCAATTACGAGTAACCACCGCCAGTCTCGTCTGTCCATTGAAGGAATCTCGATGAATTCGGATTCGACCGTCTGGTGGAAAGAATGCACTCCTCGTCTTCTCCGACGCTGATCGAGGATTCGTGCGCTTCGCCGCGGACGAACCGGCGCTACAGTGGAGCGCCTGAGATGGGAGTTTTCAATGCGCAGCGCGGCAACTACTTTCCCGTGATCTGATATGAAGCGAGGATTTCTGGAAAAACTGATCGAGCGCATCGGGCTGGTCCAACCCGGCGACGTTCAGAACTACCTCGTCGAGATCGCACGCGAGAAAGGATTTCTCGAGACAATCTTTAACGCCATTTTGGAGGGGGTCATAGTTACAGATCCAGGCGGTCGAATCATTTACCTGAATCGCGCGGCCTGTGGATTTTTTGGAGTCGATGCGGAAAGCAGTATCGGCAAGCCATTGGGGGAGGTGGTCCGAGGTTTGGATATTGGACAAACCTCGGGCCCAGGCGAAGTCGTCAGCCGTGATTTGGAGGTCTTCTATCCGGAAAATCGATTCCTGAACTTTTATGTCGTGCCGTTGATGAGCGAGGATACACACGAAGAATTGGCAGGCCGCGCGATCATCTTGCGGGACATTACTCAGAACCGCCGCGCCACGCAGGAGACGATCGAGAGCGAGCGCTTTTCGGCCCTGACCCTTCTGGCCGCTGGTGTCGCCCACGAGATCGGCAATCCTCTTAACTCCCTTGACATTCATCTGCAGCTGATGCAGCGCCGAATCAAGAAACTGCCTGCGAAGGCGCGTCAGGAACTCGGCGAGTCGATTCAGATCGCGCGACAGGAGGTCGGCCGTCTCGACCATATCATTACGCAATTTCTTCGAGCGATTCGTCCTCAGCAGCTGGCCACGCGAATGGAGAACGTGAATTCGGTTCTCGAGGAGTCCGTCGCCTTTCTCGATGTCGAGCTAAAGGATCGTGACATCCTCGTCGAATTAGAGCTGGACAGGTCTCTTCCTCCGCTCGAAATCGACCGCGATCAAATTAAACAGGCGTTCTACAACATCATTCGTAACGCTCTTCAAGCCATGAAGAGCGGCGGGATACTCAGGCTACGCTCAGGGGCCGATGAAACCCACCAGTTCGTTTCCTTCTCCGACACAGGCGGCGGAATCCCTCCCGAGGATATCAGTCGCGTTTTCGAGCCGTATTTTACAACCAAGTCGAGCGGTTCGGGACTCGGGCTTCTGATCGTTCGCCGAATCGTGCGCGCCCATGGTGGAGAAGTCATCCTTGAAAGCGAGCGCAATCGGGGACTCACCCTCACCATTCGGCTGCCACGCGTCGATCGACGCGTTCGGTTTCTCGAGCAGGGCTCTGCGACCGACGGTCGAAATCCATCTTGACCTTCTCCAGATTTCGATAACGTGTTGGTGTGGAATCACAGTCGTTACCATCAGTTCGTGTGTACCCGGAGAACGAAGTCGTCAGCCGTCCAAACGCCAACACCGCCTATATCGTCATCACGGCTCTGGTCGTTCTTGCCTCAGTTTGCATCCTCTTGCTCACTAATAATCGGGCAGATCTTTGGCCCACCGTCGCCATGATTGGATCGCTGTGTGGCTTTGGCGCAATCATGTCGTTTTTTGTCACCAAGCCAAGGCCCTAGCTTAGTTCCGGCCTGTTTGCTTTGGCCGCTGATTCCGCCCACCGAGCCGGCAACTGCGTGCCGTTACCAAGTCCCTTTCCGCCTTGCCGAAGAGCGTGAGGGCAGATAGCGTCCAATTGTGCTTTCCGCGTTGGCGCCCTTGATTGGAGGTATTGTGGGGACGGCAGCCATGAGCGCGCTCCTCCTTTTGCCACGGTGGCTCGGCATCGGGAAGATTGACGTCATCCCGGCCGTGGGAGCGCTCATTACGGGCAAGACGGAAAACGCGCTGCCGATTGGCTACGTTGTTCATTTCACTTCCGGAATCATTTTTGCCTATGTCTACTGGGGCTTGCTGCTTCTGATGAAGATGCCGGCGGTCTGGTGGACGTTTGGCATGGCCGGATTCATCCATGGCATCATCGTTATGCTCCTGGTCTGCATTGCGGTGATGGAACACCACCCGATTGCCCGCTACCATGAAAGAGGTCCCATGACTGGACTGGCGCAGCTCTTGGCGCACATCCTCTACGGCGTCGTCGTTGGATTGGTCGTGCAGGCCTTGCAATGAGCTTGGCGGGTAACTGCGAAGAGTTAGGTTCCTAGCGTGATCTTCAACCAGCTCAAAGGCGCGGTGGAGTTCGCTTCGCATCTGCCGCGCTATCGCGAAATCATTGCCATCCTCTGGAAGTATGGTTTTGCCGACGTGTTGAGACTCGTGGCGCTTCAACGCCTCCTCGGCATTGAGGACGCCACGATTGCTGTTCATGAGGAAGGCTTGCTCGCCAAGCCGGTTCCCGAGAGAGTCCGCCTTGCGCTCGGCGAGCTGGGGCCGACCTTTGTGAAGTTCGGACAAATTGTCAGTTCGCGCCGCGACCTTGTCACCGACGAGTACTATCTCGAGCTGTGCAAACTGCAGACGCAGGTGCCGCCCTTCCCGGCCGCTGAAGCGAAGGCAATTATCACTGAAGAGCTGGGCCGGCCAATTTCGGAAGCTTTCAAACGCTTCCAGGATAAACCGGTCGGAAGCGCTTCGATCGCCCAAGTCCACGCCGCGCGGTTGTCCGACGGCACCAAAGTGGCGGTGAAGGTGCAACGGCCGGATATTGAGGAAGTCATCGAGCTGGATCTGGCCATGCTTCTCGACTTGGCGCGGTTCATGGATCGGCATGTTCCCGAAATCTCTGGCGTCAATCCGATCGGGGTGGTCATGGAGTTTTCTTCCATCTTGCGAAAGGAACTCGACTTCAGTAACGAGGCGCTAAACATCGAGCGATTCGGAGCGCAATTTGCGGGTAATCCATGGATCAAAGTGCCGACGCTCTATCGCGAATTCACGACCTCACGCGTTTTGACGATGGAGTTTTTGTCAGGCAGGAACATCATGGATGTCGCCGCCTTGGAACGGAAGGGTATCGATCCTGCCGAGCTCGCCGAACACATCACCGAGCTGATTTATCTGCAGATCTTCGAATATGGCTTCTTTCATGGAGATCCACATCCCGGCAACATGCTGGTCCTACCGGGCGGCGTCACCGGGTTGCTCGACTATGGGATGATGGGGACATTCTCGCCTCCATTTCGTTCAAGCATCGCCCACCTCATTGCCGGCCTGGCGGAACGCGATCATCAACAGGTGATGGACTCGATTGTCGAGATGAGTGAAGAGGGCTTCGCGAGCAATCCTGGCAAGATGCTGGCCGATGTCGAAGCCTTTAGCGAAGCACATCTGAACCAGCCATTGCGCGATATCAACCTCGGCGAGGTCCTCAACAAACTCCTTGAGATGCTCCGGAACAACCGCCTGCGCATGAAGGGGAGTTTTTATCTCGGGATCAAGGCGCTTACACAAGTCGAAGCAATCGGCCGTTCATTGAACCCCGACCTCAACTTCGTCAAGCTTGGTGAGCCCTATGCGATGCGGCAGATCGAGGGGCAATATCACCCCAGCCGGATCTTTTTGCTTGCTCGCAAGCTCTTCGGCGAAGGCCTCGATTTCCTTGAGGATTTCCCGCATGACTTTCGCCAACTCTACCAACGCATCAAGCATGGCAAGATCAATATTCCACTCGAGCACAAGATCGATCCGGAAGGCTTCGAGCCGTTGCGCAAGACTCTCGACTCGATTGCCAACCGACTGACCAATGCCATCCTGACTGCCTCTGTGCTGATCTGCTCCAGCATCCTCGTTCTCTCCGGACTTCCTCCGAAAATCTGGGGAGTTCCTATTATCGGCCTCGCCGGCCTCATTTGGGGGACGTTTATGTGCCTGCGGCTGGTCCTCTCGATCTGGAAACACGGCGGTCTGTAGCGGAAGGGTGCAACACGCCGGCGTCATCGCGGCAGAGACGCGCTTTTCTGGAACTCGCAGCATTCGGCGATATAGTACTGCCAATGGACAGCTTTGGACGCGTAATCGATTATCTGCGGGTTTCGGTAACCGATCGGTGCAACGAACGCTGCCTCTATTGCATGCCGGAGGGCTATAAAGGGTGGGCGCAAAAAGCAGATCACCTCACCGCCGACGAGATTATTCGGGTGGTCACCGCTGCCTGTAGCTTAGGATTTCGAAAATTTCGGCTCACCGGCGGCGAACCTTGTATTCGCAAGGACTTGGTGCAAATCGCCCGCGGGATATCGCAGCAGCCCGGCGTCCGCTCTCTCGGGGTTTCAACCAATGGCACTCATCTGGCGAAACTTGCGCGGCCATTGCAGGAAGCTGGAGTGAACTCCGTCAATATCAGTCTGGATACCCTCGACGCCGCTCAGTACCGCAAAATTACAGGCGGAGATATCGGGGCCGTGTTTTCCGGGATAGATGCGGCGATGTCAGCCGGAATTCCGCGCATCAAGCTAAATTGTGTTCTCATGCGCGGAGTCAACGAAGCGGAGATCTGGCGACTGATTCGGTTTGCCGCCGCGCGGAACCTCCCGCTTCGTTTCATTGAGCTGATGCCTATTTCCACTACTCACGTTTTGACCAAGGAGAATTTTCTTTCCGCGCAGGAAGTGGTGGATCGGCTGGGTCGAGAA
>DATDKN010000328.1:0-6241 GCA_036519995.1 Terrimicrobium sp.
AGGTGCGCGAGCTAATCAAGCTTGCCAAGGAACAAGGCTACGTCACCTATGACGACCTCGACGAGGCTCTGCCCGAGAGCGTGAATGATCCGGACAGCATGGAATCGGTCATTACCCAGCTGCGGGCGGTGGAAATCGAGATTATCGATTCTTCCGACGTCGACCGCGTGAAGGAAGGGCGCAAGGATGGCGAAGAAGAGGAGGAAAAGGATGAGAAACCCGACAGCAAGCTCGACATCTTGGACGACCCAGTTCGCATGTACCTCAAGCAAATGGGGCAGGTTCCGTTGCTGACCAGGGAGCAGGAGGTCGAGATCTCTAAGCGCATCGAAGAGGCGGAACTCAAGGTGCAGGAGATTCTCTACCAGTTCGGGTTCATCGGGCGCGCGCATCTTGATCTCGCGCAGAAGTTGATGGATCTGCGAGAACGGTTCGACCGCGTGATTCTCGACAAGAAGATCGAAAGCCGCGAACGCTATATGAAGAGTCTGCCCCGGCTCTGTCAGCAGGTCAAAAAGCAGTCAGAACTGGTCGCGTCGATTTATCGCGACAAAATTACCGGACAGAAAAATCCGGCGCCGCCGTCACTTCGAGTTTATCAAAGGGCCCTCTCCGGATTGCAAAAGTTGTATCCGAAGTTCTATTTCAAGCAAAAGGTCGTCGAGGACTTCGTGACGCTGGCGGACGAAAATCTCCGCATGCTTAATGCCCTGACTCACGAGCACGAGAGGATTTCCAAGAATGGCGATGCCAAGGCCCAGCGCCACCTCAGCCAGCAGATCAAGGAAATGCAGCTTCGAAATTGGATGACCACTGAGGAGCTGATCGAAAAGCATCGCGGGCTGAAAAGCTGGCATCGAAAGGCTCTCAAGGCGAAAACCGAGATGGTCGAAGCCAACCTGCGCCTGGTTATTTCGATTGCCAAAAAATACACCAACAGGGGCCTCTCCTTTCTCGATCTCATCCAGGAAGGCAACATGGGCCTGATGAAGGCTGTCGAGAAATTCGAGTACCGCCGGGGATACAAATTTTCGACGTATGCCACCTGGTGGATTCGCCAGGCGATCACTCGATCGATTGCGGACCAGGCCCGAACGATCCGCATCCCCGTCCATATGATCGAAACGATCAACAAGCTGATTCGCGTGCAGAAACAGCTTGTCCAAGAATATGGACGCGAGCCTACTCCGGAGGAAATTTCCGAAGAAATTCAACTTCCCGTTGAGCGCGTCCGCGCCGTCCTCAAGATGGCGCAACAGCCAATCTCACTCCAGGCTCCAGTCGGCGACTCCGACGATACCAGCTTCGGTGATTTCATCGAAGACAAGGGAGCTGAAAATCCGGCCGACCAGGCAGCGATTGTTCTGCTCAAGGATAAGATCAAGGATGTGCTCGACACGCTGACCGAACGCGAACGGCAGGTTCTCGAACAGCGCTTTGGCTTGGTGGATGGCTACAGCCGCACGCTTGAAGAAGTCGGCCGTCAATTCAAGGTTACACGCGAGCGCATCCGACAAATCGAAGCAAAGGCGCTCCGAAAAATGCGCCATCCCACCCGCATTCGTCAGCTCGAAGGTTTTCTCGAACCGCAAGACTGGTAACGACTGACGCCTTTTCGACCACCGGATTCATCCGTCTGGAGTAGATCTGCGGTCTTGCCCTGATTTCTGCGTCAGGTGCGCCACAACAATCTGCGCGCGACGTGCATGCGAAATGCTCTGCTTGCCTAAGCCATTCACCGCAGTAAATAGTTAACCCCGCGATGAGTTCGGAAGCATCTATCCCTGAAAATCTCACGGGCACCATGCTTGTAGCCCACCCGAGGCTGCTCGATCCGAACTTTCGTCGAACCATCCTTTTTCTTTCTCACCATAGTGCCGAAGAAGGCGCGATCGGATTAATCCTCAACCGCCCTTTGAAGAAAACGTTCGGCGAGGTCGCCGCGCAAAAGATTTCGGATGTCTTCCAGAATGTCGAACTCTATTATGGCGGACCGGTGGCGGCAGACCATCTCACGCTGGCCAGCTTGCAATGGAGGACAAATCCAGCCTCGATCGCATTTCAGAGCTTCATGGGGAGCATCGAAGATGTCTACATCGAACCGCAATGGCGATCGGGTCTCCGTGCCTTCGTTGGATACGCGGGCTGGAGTCAAGGGCAACTCGAAGGAGAAATCGGCCAGAAAGCCTGGCTGGTCCTCCCGCCAGCGCGTGAACTCGTCGAGATGAAGGAGCCGGAAAACGCATGGCAGCGCGTCATGCGCAGCTCAGGCCCCTTAATGAAGCTGCTCGCGGAAGCGCCAGACGATCCAGAAAAAAACTGAGGCAGCACTTCCCTTAAGACGTCTTCACTATAAACCAAACATCCATCTGCGTGGGAGGGTGCTCAAGGCACGTCAAGTGATCACGTAGCTACAATGAAGTAGGAAATTTATAGAGCGCCCCCACAACGCGCCCAATCCGCTACATGGCACAGCTACCGCAGTTACCACTTCTTGAGCCGCCACAGCCAAAAGATGAATCCGCCGGCCATCGTCGCCAACACATTAATAACCAAGAACGGCCACCAGGCTTCCTCCATTGGGAACGGTAGCGCCACATTCATCGAGAAAATGCTAATGACCAAGTTCGCCAGCATGATGGCCACGGTCCAAATCGTGAACTTCTTGATGAGTTGGTTGAGATTGTGGCTAACGATCGACGCCCGTGTTCCCATCAGATTGCTAAGGACCTGCGTGTGGATGTCCGCGCGGCGATAGCACTGCTGGTTTTCGATGATGAGATCATCGAGGACACCAAGCTGATCGGCATTGAAGCCAAGTTTTTCCGACAATGTCCTCATCCGCTCGAGAAGCGCTCCGTTTGAGGTGATTGAGTTGACGATATAGACGAGACTTTTTTCGAGGGCGAACATGTTCAACAGATACTTGTTCTCCAGCGATATGTTGATGCGCCGCTCGAGAGAGTCGGAAAGCATGTTGATCGCTTTCAGGTGACCCTCGAAGTGCATGGTCGCCTGGTAGAGGAGCCGCAGAATAATATCCTGAATGTTTCGGACCGGGAAGGGAACGCGCCCCTCGAAGATCGCCGAGTCATCCGCCATCACAATGACGAGGTAGTTGTCATAGACAAAGACCCCGGTCGACGTCAGCTTCATCAGGAAATTGTCGTCTGCACAAAAACTCTTCGGACGTTTGAAAATAATTGCCGCATGATCAGGCTCGAGCTCGAGGCGTGAGAGCTCATCGGGGTCGAGCGACGACTGCAACGTATGGTAATCGATGTTGTAGTGCTCCTGGAGGTCGGCCTCGTCATCAATGGTCGGCGAAACGTAAGCGATTACTTGGGCCTCGCCGACCTCGCACGGAACCAAACGCCCCGCTTCAAGACGGTAGTAACTCCGAACGCTGTCCGCCACCGCGGGCTCCGGAGTTGGCACAACTTCCGGAGCGGAAACCGCTGCCTCAGGTGTCTCTTCAGCCGGACTTTCAACTGTGGACGCCATAGGAAAACCTTTCGTCAATTCCAGAGTCTGTCCAGTCCACGGGGTATGCAATCGAAAAGTTTGTCAATCATAAGGGAATGATTAAGGGACGGAATGGCGATAAGGTCGCGAATCCCACGAACAATGGCTCCCTCCTCGCGGATCAGCGACGAGGCCCCTGAGGCGGAGCATTGCTCTTGCGTGACAGACGGTCCGCGCGGGGAGCAAGTTCAAGAGCCGCGATCGCGCCAAAACCCTCGGCGACCGTGCGAGGCCTTTATCTCCTCCAGTTTTCGCTGAAAATAAGGAGCTAGGTGATTGATGACGTGAGAAATAAGACCGAGCCACTGGATGTCTCGAAGGTTGGCCAGAGCCGCTGCGGCGCAAACGGGATCGACACTGCAAGTAAAGCCATTGGAGAAGTAGCCTGCTTGCAGGATTGTTGCCGCAATTTCGTCGACAGAATCGCGGCGCTGAAAGACAGATACCCGCTCGTGAGGCCTTTGGCGAGACAGATCAGATCCGGATCCACATTCCAAAGATTGCTCGCAAACCAGTCACCGAATCGTTCGAAGACAGTAATCACCTCGTCGGCAACGACGAGGATCTCGTTCTCACGGCAAAGTCCTCGCAGAGCGGAGAGATAGCCGGGAGGCGGGATGATCACGCCGCCGGGGCGCTAGATTGACTCAATGAAGAACGCCAAGGTCGTCTCGGCGCCCTGTTTCTCAATAATGCGTCGCGTTTCCTCGATGCACCCACTCACCGCAGGCAACTTCACCGAGGTTAGTATTCGCTCGATAAGCGGACGGGGCGCATGAAGAAAACCGCCAAAGGGGGAGATCAAACCCTCCTGGCGATTCGGCAAGCCGGTCATACTCGCTGACGCCAACGTGACGCTGTGATAGGAGTACGTCCGCGACAGCACCTTTTCTTGTGCGGGCGTCCCTTAAGTTTCCAATAAGCGCGAATCACCTTGAGAGCCGTCTCATTCGCTTCCGCGCCCGATTTTAAAAAATTGTCCGCTTGATGCGACTGGGCGCTTTGTCGGCGAGAACTTGGCCACGTGGATCGCCGGCTCGAATTGGATAACGATGGATAAAACGGTATTCTCGCGCTTTGTTCGCTGACCGCTTCTGCAAACGCCTCGCAGCCGTGGCCGACGTTTACGCCCCACAATCCCGGGAGCCCATCGAGAATTCGGCATCCTGACTCATCACGGAAAGAACATCTCTCTCCCTGGAGCACAATATGTGTGCCGATTCCATGCATTGCGATATGGTTAGTAAATGGATGCAGCAAAAATTTTGATCGAGTTCTTGGAGGTGAAGTGCGTACGCCTAATCCATCGCCGGAGTCTATCAGCGTTGTCCTTCGGACGCGAGAGGGCCCGGATTTCGAGAGTTTTTTACGCTTGACGGAACGTTCGAGTGTGGGTTGATAGCCCGGCAACAAAGGGGAGATACTTTGATGAGCGAATCGCTACCAGCGATTTTCGAGCACGTCATTTGGAGCGTTTGTTATCTGAGTGTTCTTCTCGGACTCTCAGCCTTTGGCATTCATCGCTACCTCATCATCTATTTGTTCTTGAAGAACCGGCGGCGCCGGATCGAGCCAGCCGCAAGATTCGATACTCTCCCCACCGTCACTGTCCAATTGCCGGTCTATAATGAGTATTACGTCATTCGACGACTGATTAGAGCGGTCAGCCAGCTCGATTATCCGCGCGACAAACTGCAGATCCAAGTCCTCGATGATTCCACCGACGAGACTCAGGAGATCGCCGCCAGCGAAGTGGCGCGGCTCAAGGCCAAAGGCTTCAACATCGACTATCATCATCGCGGTCACCGAACCGGTTTCAAGGCGGGAGCCCTCGCCTCCGGTCTGGACGAGGCCAGCGGTGAGTTCGTCTTTATTCTTGACGCTGATTTCGTGCCTGCGCCTGACACGTTGCGGCGCACCATCGATCACTTCACCGACCCGGGCGTCGGCATGGTGCAGATGCGCTGGGGCCACCTGAACCGCGACTATTCCTTGCTCACCAAGGTGCAGTCTCTCTTCCTCGACGGGCACCTCCTCCTCGAGCAAACCGCCCGCAGTCGCAGCGGACGGTTTTTTAACTTCAACGGCACCGCCGGTATTTGGCGCAAATCCTGCATAACGGATGCGGGAGGCTGGCACTACGACACGTTGACTGAAGACCTCGACCTCAGCTATCGAGCGCAGTTGAAAGGCTGGAGGTTCGTTTACCTGCCGGAGACCGTTGTGCCGGCCGAGCTCCCCGTCGACATGAATGGCTTTAAGTCTCAGCAGCATCGGTGGACAAAGGGATCTATTCAGACCTGCAAAAAGATCCTTCCGAAGATCTGGCGCTCACGCCTTCCTCTGTTGATCAAAGTTGAGGCGACGGCACACTTGACGTCGAACTTTGGCTACCTGCTCCTGGTTTTGCTTTGCGTTCTCATCCTCCCGCAATCATTCAGAACGCACGGAGCCCTCTATGCCTGGCTGGTCGATCTCCCAATTTTCTTCGCGACCTCCGTATCGATCGCCCTCTTTTACGTCGTTGCGCAGACGCGCCTCAATCCGAGCGGCTGGTTGCGCGAGCTTTGGATGTTCCCGCTTACTCTCGCTCTGGCAACAGGAATGTCGGTGAACAATGCCCTCGGCGTCCTCGAAGCAATCTTCAACCATCGTTCCGACTTCAGCCGGACTCCTAAATACGGAATCGAGGCGCAACGCACGCCGATGCATCGGG
>DATDKN010000329.1:0-4536 GCA_036519995.1 Terrimicrobium sp.
AGGCCAGCTTCGCCCGGAAAAAACTCCCTTGCATGAAGACCGGCTTGCACACCGCTGATCCGGTATTCGGCAAGATCGACAACCGTGTCGACATAGGTCACCGGCCCACGCGAGAAGCCGACCAATGGCCCGGGTCGGCGAGAGCGGGATGGACGGACGCCGACCCAATGAAGATCGTCGTTGCATCCGGTGTCGAGTCGCGTCCACCGCGGCGCCGAGCCGCCCATTGAGACGGGCACGCACATCGCGCCATTCTGAAATTTGATCGGCAGCACTGCGGAGCCGGCGGCATCGGCGCGTTCAAGAAGGCGGATCCGCTTTTTGCGAAAATCAATTTGTACGATCCGACCACGAAAGAAATCCTGTCCGAGTAGGCCATCGATATCTCCAGGAGAGCCAGGATTGATTTGCCGAAGATCGAAAACGAGCAAATCACTGATGAGCGGGACGTGACCAACCCGCGCAGCAAAGCCATGGATCCAGCGCGCATCAGCGCCGCCCTCGACTCCGACTACCCACGCACGGGCTCCCAGTTTCAGCCTCAACTTGCGTGCGGCGTCCAAGTTCAGAGCGCTTAAGCCGGCGCCCGAGTCGAGCACGAAACGAAGCGGCCTCTTAGCCGAGGCTGCTTTGACGGTCAGACAAATCAGGCCGTCGCGCCATTCGAAGGGAATCTCTGCACCAGTCTGCGCCGAAGCTGACAAAGGTAAAAAGAGCGTCGCCAGCGGAAGCAGGAGAAACCAAGAAAACACGCACGCATTCTGCAACGCATTTGCCGGAATTTCAACTTGCTATACGGGAGCGCTGTTGGGGTAGTTGATAAGTGCCAGGCGCGACGCCTGCCTGAGGGAGTTGCGAGGTGACGGCCGATCCTCCTTCTTCGTCCTGCAGGCTACGGCAGACAAGTGCCTCCTACGCTGGCAGCTTCGGCGCCCAGGGGTTTGGGTACCTTTTGCCGCTCCCCTGTGTTCTCGGTGTCCTCTGTGGTGACGATCAGTTGCAAGCTGAGGCTCCTGCGCGAAGCTTCGGCGCCCAGTGGTTGATGGATACCGGATCCAGGCCGACGGCGAAGAGCAAACCTCTTAGCGCACGAGACACGAATCCTCTTTGAACGGGAGGAGAGTGAATAATGACAATGAAAAGGAAAGCAGTCAGCAAACGCGAACTGATTGAACCACATCAAGGAGACAAGCGCTACGTCCGGCGCAAGGCAGATGGAACGTTTGGCAAGAGCGTTGATCAAGGCAGTTCGCTGTCGGCGGACAAGAGGCGGACAGCCAAAGCCAAGGTTGCAAAAGGTCAGGGCGACCGCGGCGATCGAGTTGCATAACGAAGCGTCCGCTCCTGCAGAGCGCTTCCGGCTGGAGACGGCGATATGGGCTTGGAAGTGTGGTCGGTGCACGGAATGATCCTCTTGCGTTCACGGCGCTCGCGTCGTGCGCTGCGAGAGACCGGTAACCACACTCCATGCCGAAAAGAGAACACGTCGAGGTTGATGGCCGCGAGCTGGCGCTCTCGAATCTCAACAAAGTCTTCTTTCCAGAGAATGGATTTACCAAGGGCGAAGTTATTGCGTTCTACTCAGAAATCGCGGCGACCATCTTGCCACATTTGAGGGATCGTCCGCTCACTCTGAAACGTTATCCGGATGGCGTCGAAGGCGAACATTTCTACGAGAAAAATGCACCGTCGCATACGCCCTCGTGGGTAAAGCGGTATGCGGTTCCGCGTTCGGAAGGCGGCGGACATATTCAATACATCCTTTGCAATGACAAACCGACCCTGGTGTGGGCGACCAATTTGGGGGACATCGAGAAGCACGTCCTACTGGCACGCGCACCGCATATCGGCTGCCCAACCTCGTTGGTATTCGATCTCGATCCGGGAGAACCCGCCAGCATTCTTGATTGCTGCCGGGTTGCGTTGCACCTCAACGAGGTCTTCCAGTCTTTGGGTCTGAAGTGCTTTGTGAAGGTCTCGGGCTCGAAGGGGTTGCACCTTGCGGTGCCACTGAACACGAAGACGACGTATGAAATCACGCAGTCGTTCGCGAAGACGATCGCCGAGCTCGGTCAGCGCCAACTGCCGGATCGGGTCGTCTCTGACATGTCAAAGGAGCTCCGGCGCGGAAAGGTCCTCATCGATGGGAGTCAGAATTCTGACTTTAAAACGACCGTTGCGGTTTACGCGATGCGGGCAAAGCACGGTGGGCCTTTTATTTCGATGCCCGTCACATGGGATGAGTTGTCCAGAGCGGTGAAGCGAGGAAGTGACAAGGACCTCTTCTTTACGCCGGCAGCGGCGGTCAAGCGGATCAAGCGCTTGGGCGATCTCTTCGAGCCGGTCTTGGGCCTCAAGCAGGAAATCCCAAAGGCGTTTACGGAAGCAATCGCAGCCGGCCCGAAGCCGCGATTGTTGTCCTGGCAGCGAAAGCGGGGAAGAACCGAAGACAAGACCATCCGCGAGTACGCGGCCAAACGTGACCTTGCCCGCACGCCCGAGCCCGCCGGCTCACCTGCTGCCAAGAGCAGAAAGATCCATTCCCAGCGGTTCGTTGTTCAGAAACATCAGGCCCGTAGTCTCCACTACGACTTTCGGCTGGAAATGGAAGGCGTGCTTCGTTCGTGGGCAGTCCCGAAAGGTCCGCCAACGAAGCTCCGGGAGGCAAGGCTCGCCATGCACGTCGAAGACCATCCTCTCGAATACGGTGATTTCGAGGGAATCATCCCGCCAGGTAATTACGGCGCCGGCACGGTCATGGTTTGGGATGAAGGGGAGTATGAGGAGGAGACAGGGAATTCGGTCCGGGCATTTTATAGCGGCAAGCTGCATCTTCTCCTGCGAGGTAAAAAACTCAACGGCGAGTGGATTTTGGTCAAAGACAAGAGCGAGGAGGAGAGCAGCAGGTGGCTACTCATCAAGGCGGGCGAAGATCTGCCGCCAATCCCAACCAAGAGCGATGACACGTCGGTACTCAGCGGGCGTTCGATGCGACGGATCACCGAGGACCAGGATGCGCAATGGGAAAGCAACCGAACACACACCGCGAACTCCGTGACCGCTCGCGGACCTACCCGGAGGCGCACGGAACCCGTCTTCATCGAGCCCATGCACGCTAAGCCGGTTGCGGAATTGCCGCCGGGTGGGGAGTGGACATTTGAGATCAAATTTGATGGCTATCGATGCGTTGCCGTTAAGCGGGGTGCCGACGTAACTCTCTTCTCCCGAAACAAGAAAATCTTTAATAAGCGATTTCCTAAGATCCGCGATGCGGTTGCCGATCTGTCGGGTGAGTTCGTCCTCGATGGGGAGCTGGTCGCGTTTGACGCCCAAGGACGTCCTTCTTTCCAGCTGTTGCAGGACGCGAAAACTGAAGACCAATCGATCTTTTATTTCATTTTCGATCTCCTGAATAAAGCCGGTGAGCCTTTGCTCGACGTTCCCTTGGAACGCCGCCGCGTGTTACTTACTTCGTTGCTCGGCTCAGCCCAGGATCCACTACGGCTTTCTGCCCAGCTTCAGGCGCCTTCTGGACAGATTATCCAGGCGATCCGTCAACTCGGACTGGAAGGTGTCATCGGGAAGCGGATCGACTCCATTTACGAGTCTGGCGAGCGCTCGGGCGCCTGGATCAAATATCGAACTAATAAGGCGCAGGAATTTGTGATTGGCGGCTACATCCCCGGCACCCGCGGGTTCGATGCTTTGATCGTAGGCGTTCACGAGGGCAAGCGCCTGATGTTTGTTGCCAAGGTAAAGAACGGGTTTTTGCCGAGGAAACAGAGGGACATCTTGAGCGCTCTCCGCAAATTGGAAACCAACCAATGCCCGTTCGCCAATCTTCCTGAGGACAGAACCTCCCGATGGGGACAGCCGCTTACTGCGGAGAAGATGAAGGAGTGTCGTTGGGTCAAGCCGGAGTTGGTGTGCCAGGTCGAATTTGTGGAGTGGACTGATTCCGGTCATCTCAGGCACGCTACTTTCCTCAGGATGCGCGACGATAAGCCAGCCGATAAGATCGTTCGCGAGACTTAGGTTGTAGAAGGTATTTATAGCGGCTCCGCAGAGTGTCGAGCTAGTTTGGGAAGGACGCGAATCTTACGGGGCAGGATGGATTATTGGTTTGTTTGGAAATTTCAGCGGCGCCTCATTGGCATCAGGGATGCCTTCCCTTCCGCGGAGAAAGGCGTCGGGATCGAAATCCCGGACGCTACCGGGCTCATATCGTGCGGCCACGCGATCGTTCGTTTGATCCAGTCCTCGAAAGTAGACAAAATCGGTGAAAAGACCCGACTCGTTGAACAGTCTCCAGATTTGTGGGACTTTAAAGGCGGCCGCCCAAGGGTGGGGCGCCATAATGGATAGCGGCTTGCCGTGCTGGTCAGATGTTTGGAGCAGTTTTATGAAATCGTCGGGGTTCTCGATGAGTTTTGCGCGCGGATCGTAATAGTCATCCAGACTCAGAAGAACTCCCGTAAGCCGATCCTTATGGCTGGGGTCGTTCGGATCGAGCGTTCCGCGCATGCTCAGAGTGGC
>DATDKN010000330.1:0-14541 GCA_036519995.1 Terrimicrobium sp.
AGGAGGAAGACAAAGGGCAATCTTTGGCGGAGGAGAGTGAAGAACGTTCCAATCCGGGTCATTGCCATCCGCGGCTTTGGAAGCCACTTCTAAAAACCAAGGAAATTGGCTTTAGCATTTTCGCACTGAGCGCGATGCGAAGGCGCTTCCCGGCTAGCCTGATCGCATCCCTCGGGCCAGTCACAATGCAATCGACTGCCCGCGACAAAGTGTCCACACGTCGGTCTAAAGCCCGACCGCCGATGCGCGTTTGGCAAGATGGCGTCGCGGTCTCTTTTTCACGTCCGTCCGATGGCCAATTTTTTCGACGGTACCCCGGCGAAAATATTCCTGCCGAATTGCTTCTAGAATAGCATCCCGGCGCTTATAGAGTCGCTTGAGCTTCCTTCGCCGGGCACGAGTGAGCACATAGGCGGTAATCAGCGGGAGACTGATCGTAGAGTCGAGGTAGCAGACGACACAATCAGGCAAAGTCTCAGGAGCTACCTTTCCCCAGCTGACGGCCTCGCCTGGGGTTGCGCCACTCAGGCCTCCAGTGTCGGGACGAGCATCCGTGCACTGCAGGAAATAATCGTGGCCACGCTCGGCGATGCCCATTACCTCTTGGATCTGCGGCTCAGTCTGTAGGATAAAATTCTTTGGTGATCCGCCCCCAAGGATGAACACACTCGAGGTTCGTCCGGACTTCTTCGCATCGTAGACGATCGCAGCGGTCTGATTGACGTCGCGGTTCACGTCAAAAACCAATTTCGAGTCGCGTAGTGCCATCGCGGCTACATTCATACCAATGGAACTGTCCCCCGGAGAACTCGTGAAGATGGGAACGGCACAACGATAGGCTGCGCCCAGCAAGCTGTGTCGATCGAGCCGAAGTTTTCGTTCGCGCTCGTCAATGTATTTTCCCAAGAGGTAATGGAACTCGTCCGTTCCCATGGACCGCTGAAACTCGGGTCCTTGAATTACCTGCCGCACAAAGGCGTCGGTATCCAGGAGCACGTCATAATCGAAAAGGACATCGTAGATTCGGATGACACCTTCATGGCGAAGTTCTACGTCGTTGAGGAAGGGCGAACCGGCAAACAGCTCCATACCCAGTCCAAAATGAAGGTCGTGATAAAGGTTCGCTCCCGTCGAGACGATCCAATCAACAAAGCCTGCTTCGATGAGGGGGATCAGACAAGATTTACCCAGCCCAGCGGGCGTCAGCGCGCCGGTGATCGATATACCGACGGTTCCGTCCGCCGCGAGCATCTTGTTGGCGTAGAGCCGACATGCTTCTGCGAGTCGGCCGCCATTGTAAGCCTTGAAAGCAGTCTCGATCAGGTCTGCTGTGCGAATGCCGCGGCGGACCGCCTGCGGCAACAATCGCGGGAATTTTCCCTTCAGCTTGGTTGCCATGCGGCTGGCTTAGTTAAACGAGAACGGACTATAGAGCGATTCTTCGTAGCCGGGATCAGCCCATTCATCGAGCACGGGAGTGCCAAACGGTTGTTGAGCCTGATACCCCGGCGTGTCGTAGTACGCTCGTCGCTGCTCGCCCGTAAGCCGTGCCGCCTGTCGAGGCGTATTTACCCCATAAAAACCCTGCGTTTCCTTAAGATAATTAAGCAGTTGTGAACTAGCACCCGCGTTCTCGAGGCCCTGTAGCTGCGCGTTGCTAAGATTATACACCTTCTCGGTGCTCTGCAGGTAGCTGATAATGATGTGTGTTGGAACGTCTTTTCGAACGAGGTTTAGAATATCGCCATAATCGAGAGACGAACCCTGTGTAACTTTGGAGGAGGTCGATTGTTCTACTCCCCGAGACGATAGAGCAGTTACTACGGCGGGGTCCACCTGCGGAGTCGACGCACAGGCGGCGAGCCAAATCACGGAAATGATCAATCCAAACGGTTGGAAGAGGCGCTCGAGCATTCGAAATTGGTAATCAAGCTGTCCATTGGTGGCAAACTCTTTCCAAAGCAGGACTGAACGGCAGACTCCTAGCGGTGAGCGAATGGCAAAACTGCTTGCCCCGACCGGGGAGAGCCTTAACTTTGCCGGCATGAAATACGCCTTCCTCGGCGCCGGAAAGATGGCGATGGCGTTAATTCAGGGGGCACTCCGGGCAAATCTTTGTTCTCCTTCCGAAGTAATCGTGTCAAGCCGCTCGCAGTCTGGCCTGGAGACGTTTGTTTCCGCCACCGGCGTCTGTTCCGGAGCGTCGAATGCCGAGGCGGTTTCTGGCGCAGATACAGTCCTGCTCTGCGTAAAACCTGCCGACGCGCTTAAGGCTTTGCAGGAGGCGGGCAACTCGCTGGCCGGGAAGCTCCTCATTTCGGTCGTAACAGGTCTAAAGATTTTCACTCTTCGCAAAGTTGCCACCGGATCTCGGATTATTCGTGCCATGCCGAATACGGCAGCAATGGTCGGCCGAAGCGCAACAGCGCTTGCCATGGACAGTGATGTCACTCGAACGGATATCACCACGGCTGAGCGGCTCTTTTCCGCAGTGGGAGAAATTTTCAACATATCGGAAGGTCAGCTCGACGCCGTCACCGGATTGAGCGGAAGCGGCCCGGCCTTCGTTTATCTTGTCATGGAGGCCCTCTCCGATGGAGGAGTTTCGGCCGGGCTTCCACGCAAGCTCTCCCAGGAACTGGCGATCCAGACTGTGGCAGGTGCAGCCGAGATGGCGACAACAACAAAAGAACACCCTGCATTGCTGCGCGAGATGGTGGCAAGCCCGGGAGGCACTACGATTGCCGGCCTCGCCGTGCTTGAGCAAGCTGCAGTTCGCTCGGCTTTCATTGGCGCTGTCAAAGCGGCTGCGGCCAGATCCAAAGAACTTTCCGCCGAGTAGGGCCGACAGATATATGCCGGGAAGTCACAGCTGCTCGCGGCCATGCGCTCGGGAAATTGTCCCGCAGGCACTGCAGCGGATATTCTTGCCGTCGGCTCCTTACGTCAGAGCACGGTTGTTCCTGTTGTTCGGCTTGTTTGCGTTTAGCGCAGCGCTTCACGGGCAAACTGATTCGTCGGCCGATGATGGAAGATTCGTACCTGAGGTCGCGCGCCAAGCCGCCGCGGAAGGCAGTGCCGCCTTTGCGCGCGGGGACTTTGAAGGGGCCAGACGCGCGTATTTAAAAGTGGTCGATCTCGCGCCTGACAATTTGCTTGGGCTCATCAATCTGGGGGTTGTCGAATACTCGCTAAAGAAGTTCGAGGAAGCCGAAGCGCACCTCAAGCGAGCGGTACGAATAAAGCTCGACGCCGCTCCCGCCTGGTTGACTCTCGGGATCATCTATCTGGAGCAAAATCGACTGGACGAAGCCTTGGCGGCACTCGCCCAGGCGACGCTCTATGATCCACGAAATCCCCGTGCCCGCAACTATCTCGGGGTGGTGGTCGGCCGCAAAGGCTGGATTGACGGAGCACAGGTGGAGCTGAGAAGGGCCGTTGAAATCGATCCTAACTATAGCGACGCCCACTACAACTTGGCTGTCTTTTATCTGGAAGGTCGCCCCCCTTCGACGGAACTGGCCCGTCGCCACTATTTCCGCGCGATCGAACTTGGAGCCGATCCAGACCCCGAGATCGAGCAAAGCCTCAAGGGGCCGACGCCGACGCCATCGCCAACAGCCAAGCCTGCAGGCAAATCTCCCGCAAAGAAAGGCACCAGCCGCTAAGCTTCTGAAGACGTCGGTTGTATCCGGAACGTAGCTGCGGTGAATCGCTCGGGTTCGCTGAGGCGATTGACTTGGCTTTGGAAGTTTCCTTAAGGTTGCTCGAATGAACGGCTCCTGGGTGCGACTCTTAGGACTTATATTCGTCTTGGCTTTTGGCGAAGTTTTCGGCGCGGATCCCAACCCAGTCCGCTTGTTCGTGAAAGAAGTTCCCTTGAAGGTCCTCGGCAAAGAAGTGAGCGTCATTGCCATTGAGCAGGAAGACGGCACCCATGGTTATTCTCCGGAACAATCCGAGGGATTTCACGTGGAGGTTGTTAATCAACTCAAGGTGCCTACCTCGATTCATTGGCATGGTCTCGTTCTGCCAAATCTGATGGATGGCGTTCCTTTCGTGACGCAGAATCCGATTCCCCCAGGCGGCTCGTTTCGCTATGATTTTCCCCTCAAGCAGAGTGGCACCTATTGGATGCACTCACATTACGGTCTGCAGGAACAACTGTTTAATTCGGCGCCCATGATCATCTGGACGCCAGAAGAACGAGCCAAGGCCGCTCGGCAACTGGTCGTTATGTTCTCAGATTTTTCGTTTACGCCGCCGGGCCAGATCCTAAGAAATCTCAAGAAGGGCATGCAGATGCCAGGCATGGGAGAGCAATCGTCCAATACAATGAAAATGGATGATACTAAGAAAATGTCTGAAATGACCGCCGCGCCGCCTGGCGAGGTATTTGCTCAAAGGTGGGACGATCAGAAGGAAGAGCTGGTCCGCACGGTCGTTAGAAGAAAGGCTGCGGAAGTTGACGTGGAGTATGATGCGCTCCTGGCCAATCGCCGGACCCTTGACGATCCTGAAGTAATTGTCGTTGACCCTGGCGAAACGATCCTGCTTCGACTCATTGCGGCCGCCTCATCCACAAACTTCTATGTGGATACGGGCGAGTTGAAGGCGGAGATCCTGGCGGTGGATGGAAAGGACGTCCAGCCTCTCAAAGGCAACTTCTTTCAATTGGGAACGGCGCAACGTCTCGATCTCCGCCTGACAATTCCAAGCGAGGGCGGAGCATTCCCCATTCTTGCGCAAGGGGAGGGAACTAATCTGCTTAGTGGATTAGTCCTTCGGACTAAGGATGCAGCCGTTCCACCACTCTCTCGCACCGCTGCTAAGCTAACGGCCTCGTTGGATAACACCCAGGAGCTACACCTTCGCGCTGCCAGACCCCTGGCCGCGCGAGCCGCCGACCGCACCCTGCCCGCAGCGCTTGGCGGCGACATGAAGAATTATGTCTGGACAATTAATGGCGCGGCTTACCCCAATCGCAGCTCTCTCGACGTTCGAATTGGTGAACGCGTGGAAATTGATCTCACCAACAGCACCAGCATGGCGCACCCGATGCACTTGCATGGTCACGACTTCGAAGTCCTAAGCGTTGACGGCGAGCCCATTCCCGGCGCACTTCGGGATACGGTCGTTGTCCCACCGGGCTCGAAAATCTCCGTGGGCTTCGACGCAGACAATGCTGGCATCTGGGCCTTCCACTGCCATTTGATATATCACCTCGTGACCGGCATGTTTACGGTCTTGAGATACGACGGTGCGGACGTTCAGTTTTGGCAGCCGGAAAAGCAAGCTTCCGAACTCAAGAATCAACCCGAGCCGTTCACGACGCCAAGGCCTTAGCACATCGCCTAAATCCTGGCCCTTTTATATTTTCCGTGGCGCGGAACCGATAACGTTGACGGAAAGCGCTATTTCATCGGCGACCTTGTCGAGGAACTCTCCCGGTCGGATACCAAAGTCGCTGCGACGGATCTTGAAATTCGAACGAACAACCAGAAGGTCGCCGTGAACTTTGTTGTTCGTGGTTTCCCCCAATTTGCCGGGAAGATAGATTACATCTGCCTTCGTTACGATTTCCTTGGTCACTCGGTTCAGCGTGAAAGCTCCGGTCACCTCCACCTCCGAGGCGTCGGCGCCCTTTTGCATCACCCGGCCAACTTTTTTGATTTCAAAGCTAATCTCGGGATTGGACCTGACGTTCAGCCAATCTTTGCTGAGAAGATGCATCCTCATGATCGGATTGGGGACGACCAGCGACTTAGTGGTGACAACGATTTTCCCTTTGGCGGTGCTAAGATTATTTGGATCGACGGTAACGGTTCCGGCGATTTCTTTCGCGGTCCCGTTGATCGATTCAAGCGGAGCATCCAGGCGGAAAGCGACCTGGCTGACGCCGCGTGGATCTCTGAAGTCGAAGCTGAGGGTGTCCGCTCGGGCATCGAAGAAAATGGCTACGACGACGACGAGAAGGATTGGAAAAGGGATTCTCACCGCCGGTTACTTCCCTTGGACTTTGGTATTACCAGCGGGAGCGCGAAGATGGCTGCGGAGCCTAAAAGTCCTGCGACCAGGAAGTCGAGCCCTGGAAGGAACCGTTCCTCGTAATCGGTAAACGTGGTTGCGGTCACGGCATCGGTCCTTTGCACCGGAATGCGTGTCTGCGACCAACCCATGTGCGCTCCGAGCGAGATCCAGCAAGCGACAATCGCCACCGCGCTGAGTGCGGCGAGCGCTCTCAGAAGCACGACAACCTTGTTCGAACCTGCCTGCGCCTTCATTCGAGGACGCTAACCCTCGATCGTGTTGATCTCAACCGGTTCGACCTTTATGCCGAGTTCCTCGAGCCAGGCTATTGCTCTCTGGATCTCTTGACGCTCACCATCGAGCTCGATCGAGACGACTCCGATCTCTTCAGTGACGCTCGCTTGCCTGATGTTTGTCACGACGGCGAACTTCTTACCGAGCTCGTAAATGATAGGGCGAGTGATGAGACGCGATGGATACATCAGCCAAAGACGAGTGACTTGTTGCGCCATGAAAACAGTATAGACCCATGAAAAATCAGGCGTAGCAAAAAGTGATCGGGGTTTCCTGGGACCTACTGACGGTTTGGCTATCTCGACGTCGCCTCGCTGTTCTCGATCCGGACGGCGATCGGGTTTGCGGCGTGGAGATGGATGTCTCGTTGCGGGTAGGCCATTTCGATGCCCGCCTCGCGGCAGAGGCGATCAATCCGGAGTCGGATCTCGGTTCCCACCTTCAAGGCGTCTGCTCGACCGATATCAAGCCAGAAAAAGATGTGAAATGTCAGCGCGTTGTCACCGAAGGCCTCGAAGGCGACGGCTGCCGCAGGTTCCTTCAAGACGTCCGGCTGCGCCTCGACCGCGCTGGTGAGAGTGCTCATGACCAACTCTGTGGGGGTGCCATAAGCCACTCCAACGATGAAATCGTAGCGATGATGAGAGTCGGACAGAGTCCAATTGACGACATTCTTTTCCAGCAAGTAGCTGTTGGGCACGAGGACGTCGACACCGTCAAATTTGCGCACGCGCGAGCAACGGGTGCCTAGGTTGATGACGCGGCCAAGATGTCCGTCGACATCGATGAGATCTCCGACCTTGATTCTCTGCTCGGCCAAGAGAATCAACCCACTGATGAAGTTGTTCATCAGGGTTTGGGCGCCAAAGCCGACCCCGATGGCGATTGCCCCGCCGAGAAAAGCGAAGGCGGTCAGCGGAATGCGCAGCCAATTAAGGGTGGCGAGAACCACCAGCACGAGAAGAAAGTAAAAGATCACTTTCTCGAGAAAAGCCGCTCGGGCAATCTCGACTGAGAAGCGTCGGCCGAGGCGAGCTCGAACAAGGCGCGCCAGGGTTTTGGCGATGAAGTATCCGGCGCCTACCAATCACGCCGAGGACAATTTTACCAACGGTAATCCCCCGGATCCTGGTGACGAAGGCGCCGTTCTCCCCGACAATCTTCTCTTCCGTGGTGAAGAGTTCGTGGTCCCAGATATTCTCAACTCTGCTGCCGACTTCGGCAAATCCTTGAAAGACCCGCTCCGAGACACTGCTAAGCTTCAGAAGCTGGCTGCTCTCGGAGCGCATAGTTTCCGCATGGCTCAACATCATCTCGAAAAAGGAGGAAATTTCGCGGACCTGATTGACGAGCTGCTCGACCAGCGCCAATCGCGTTGCCTCCAGTTTGCTCGTCTGAGGATCTTTCGCCTTCGACTGCGACTTGAGTTCGTCGAGTCGGGCCTGAGCGGTTTGAAGATAGCGTCGAATCTGCTCACGCCACGGATCCGACTGAGAAAGGAGGTGTTCGGCCGACTTGCGAGCTTCAGTATAGGCGGCCGGACCAGGGTTCTCGGCTACCGCCAGCGTGGTCTTCCAGACACGCAGCGCTTCGTCTAGGCCTTCGATCCAGGCCTGCCCGGCCGCCGCGATTCGATTGCAAATGCTCGCGCTTCTCGTGCAATCTCGAGCTGAGAATCAACACGCTTCATCTCCTCATCGCCGGCCGCCCGCTTTCGATCCCCCTCAAGTCGGGAGATCGCTTCATCGAGCTCACCGCGGGAATTTTGGGCGGCTTCGACTTGCTTTCGCACGGCGAGTTTGTCGTCTTCGATCTTCCGGATAGCGGCCTGTGCGCGCTTCTCGTTGAAGATGCTGTCCAATCCACTGGCGGACAATGCTTCTTCAAGCGCTCGGACGTTTGCCTGGCCGGCTCGAAGATCAAGCTCGTCAGCGTAGAGACGCCAAGACGCGAGGAATGTCTTGGCTGAGAGGGCTTCCTGCAGAGTCTCGGCCAACTGCAGTTGCAAGCCAGCGCGTTGGCGTTCGCCATCGGCTTTCGCCGAATCGAACTCCTCCTGCGCTCGCCGGAAGTCCTGATTGGCGGTCTTGAGGGCAGATTGTTGTCGGGTGAGAGTTTCCTCCTCGAGCTTGACTTGAGTCGCGGCGGTTTGCACTTGAGAGCGCAGACCCGAGAGTCTCTCACGCAGAGCGTCGGCTTCGGAATTATCTTTGGGCGGGGTGATGCGTTCGGATGAGCCCGGACTTCCTTGTTGCGCTTCCTTGTCGATGACCACCGTCAAGGTATCAACGGCGGCTTGATAGTCCCGAACGATCTCTCGCATGGCGCCGAGAACTTGATCTGCACGCGCTTCCGGCAGGTTGGCTTCGCGCAGTTGGGTGCGGAGCACTTCGGGATCGAGCGCCTTTTCCTTGACCCCAAATTCCGAAAGCTTCTCGGCAACCCAGTTTCTTTGCTCGGCGGCGGAGGGCTGTTCCTTGCCCACTGCGCCGCCTTTGGCGCTCTCCAGCAGCTTCTGCAACCCTTGAGCGCGAACGTCGCTCCCCACGAGCAAGCCAAGAGCGAGAAAGAGAACTCTGAGCATTATTGCGCCAAGAGCAACAAGACCGCGACGCGCTGAAGTCCTACTTCAAGCGTCCAATCTCCTCAATGATGGCCTGGTTTAGCTTCATGCCGGCAAAGAAGTTCTCGAGGGGAAAGTTCTCGTTCGGCGAGTGTGCCCGACAATCGGGGGCGGCGAGCGCGAGAAGAAGCGCATCGGCACCCAGCACCTTCTTGAAAGTGGTGACGATAGGAATTGAACCACCCTCTCGCATGAGGGCAGGCCGGCGCCCAAAAACGCGCTCCAGCGCGCGGAGCGAGGCCTTTCCGTAGACTGAATTCGGGTCCATATAGTAGGGTTCGCCGCCGTGGCCGGAGAGGATTTCCAGGCGCACACCTTTGGGACAATGCGCCCTTAAGTGAGCCTCCGCGAGGCGCAGGATTTCCTCAGGCTTTTGGTCGGGAACCAATCGGAAAGTCAGCTTTACAAATGCTTCCCGCGGCAGGACAGTTTTTGTCCCTTCGCCCTGGTATCCTCCTCCCATTCCATTGACCTCGGCAGTCGGGCGGGCGCCCACGCGCTCGATGGCGCTGAAACCGGGTTCCCCGGCGAGCTCCGGGACGCCAGCGAGGCCACGAATATCAGCGTCAGTGACGGGCAGCGCCGCAGCGGCTTCGCGTTCCCAATCGAGAAGCGGGCGCACGGCGTTGTAGAAACCATCAATCGCAACCCTCTCATCCTGGTCGTGAAGACTTGCGACGAGACGCGCGGCAGCTGTTACCGGGTTCATTACGGCACCGCCAAACACGCCCGAATGCAAATCGTGGCTTGGTCCATGCACAGTGAATTCCAAGGCGGCGATGCCACGCAGAGAAAAGGTGAGGGTGGGAAACCCGTCGGCGGCCATTCCGGTGTCCGAAATAACAATCACATCACAGTCGAGTTCGGCCCTGTGGCGCTCGAGAAATGGCCCCAAATTATCGCTGCCAATTTCTTCTTCGCCTTCGACAAGGAAAATCAAATTTACCGGCAACCTACCTTGGGCGAGAAGGTCGCCGGCTCCCAAGATGTGCGCCATGATCTGGCCTTTGTTGTCGGTCGAGCCGCGTGCAAATATTCGGCCATCGCGAATGGAAGGGTCGAAGGGTGGGGTTGTCCATTCGGCCAATGGCTCCGGCGGTTGCACATCGTAGTGGCCGTAGATAAGAATCGTTGGCTGGGCCGGGTCGTGTGGCGTCCTGGCGACTACTGAAGGATGGCCGCCCGTCTGGTAGACGTCGGCCTGAAAACCGAGATCCAGAAACTTGTGTTTTAACCATTCCGCACAGGCGATCACGTCCACCACATGCTCGGATTGAGTTGAGACACTGGGGAAACGCAGGAACTCCAACAGAGTACTCACCTCAGACTCATTCATATCACTTCAATAGGTTGAGAAGGCCCGCTCTACAACCACAATATGTTGTGTTTTTTCTTGCCATAACGCCTCACCTAGCCCATAAACGTCGCCCCAAGAGAGGCTAAAAGACTCTTCATGTATCTTCAATCCCTCGAGATGATCGGGTTTAAGTCGTTTGCGCTGCGGACGGTTCTGAACTTTCATCGCGGGGTCACTGCGGTCGTGGGACCAAACGGCTGCGGTAAGTCGAACGTTCTGGATGCCATTCGCTGGGTGCTGGGCGAGCAATCTGCGAGGGCCCTGCGAGGAGGGGAAATGGCCGACGTCATTTTCAGCGGCACTGACAGCCGACCAGCCTTGGGCATGGCGGAGGTTTCGATGACGTTTGCCGAGTGCGAAAAGGAACTTGGAGTCGAATGGAACGAGGTCTGCGTCACTCGACGCGTTTTCCGCGACGGCAAAAGCGAGTATTTTCTCAACAAGGCCCCTTGCCGGCTACGCGACATTCACCAGCTCTTCATGGATACCGGTGTCGGTCGAAGCGCTTACTCGATCATGGAGCAAGGCAAGATCGACCTCATCCTGAGCAGCCGGCCCGAGGACCGGAGGACGATTTTCGAAGAGGCGGCAGGGATCACGAAATACAAGGCGCAGAAAAAGGAGGCGCTGCGCAAACTGGAATACACCGAGGCGAACTTGCTGCGCGTGCAGGACATTATCAAAGAGGTCCGCCGCCAGATCGGCTCGCTGCAACGTCAGGCAGCGAAAGCACGGCGTTACCAGGCCTTGATGAAGGACCTTGGGATATTTGATACCCACCTCTCGCACAAGAATTACTGCGAGCTCGTTCGCAATCGCGACGAGATCCGCCGCGAGCTCGCCTGCAATGATGACCAGCGTGCGACTCACGAGACCGAAGTCTTGCAGCAGGAGTCGGAGCTTTCCACATTTCGAGCCCGCTTGGAAGCCCTCGACGCTCAGGTCTCGGACGTTAGAGACGATCTGCAAGCACTGAAGAGTCGCATCTTCTCGGCCGAGACCCGGATCTCGACGAACATAGAACGCTGCGACGAAGCGCGCTCGCTGATCGAACGCCATCGCCTAGAGATCGCCGCAGCCGGCGAAAAGATGCGCGCGCAGCAGGACGAAATTGAACACACTGACGAGCTGCTCGCGCGAATGGTTGATACCTTACGCTCGCACGAAGCTTCGCTCGAAGAACAGAATCAAAAAGTGCGTGTCGCCCGTGAGGAACGCACGGCAATCGAACGCAATATTCAGGAGCTCGGTGCGGCGGCCGCCAGGCTGGACGCTCGCCTCGGATCCTTGCGCAACGAACTTTCCGCGGCGGGAGGGAGGCGGGAGGCCGCCGAGACGCGGCTGCGGCTGCTGCAAGGCGAGTCGGAGGCCGCGGCCCAAGCCGCCGGCGAGTTCGCCGCGCGCATCAAGGAGACCGAACGCCGCGCGCAATTGGCGCAACTTGCCGCCGACAATGCGCAGATCGAGCAGACAGAGGCACAACTCGCCTACGAAGCAGCGCAAGAGAGGCGCCAGGCGGCCGAGGCGGCGCTCAACAGCATATCCAAGGAAGCTGCCAGCATCGAATCGCGGGTGGAAGTTCTTCGGCAACTCCAGGAACAAGGGGAGGGCTACGACGAAGGCACTCAGGCTGTTCTGCGCGGCCTCGATAACCCGGAGTTCTTCAAGCCGGCGATCCATGGCGCGCTCGCGGATCATATTCAGGTTCACCCGCGTTTCATTCCCGCGATCGAGGCAGCGCTCGGTGCAGGCTTGCAGGCAATTGTTTTCAAGGACACCGGTATCGCGGAACTGGCGCTGCAAAATCTCAGCGGACGGCGACTTGGCAAGGCGGCAATCTGCCCGCGCGACTGGATAGTCGAGTCTCAACGTTCCGCCGGTGGCGCGCGAGATGCCGGCAATCCAGAGGGTTCCATGGAAGATCCGCAAATCGGCGATCAGCCTCTGCCTGAGGGAGCGATTGCCTGGGCGGCAGGTTGCGCCCTCGCGGACGGTGAGGCAGGGGCGCTGGCGTCTCGATTGCTACATGGAGTAGTCATCGCTGAAAACCTCGAAGCCGCCTTTCGCCTGAAGTCGGCAAGTCCAGAGCTCGCAATCGCGACACTTGCTGGGGAATTCATCAGCTGGGAAGGCATCGTGCGCGGCGGCCAAACCGGTGAAAGTGGCAGGCAATCCGCGCTCGCGCGACGTGCTCAAATCGCTCAGCTCGATCGAGAGCTTCGTGCGGTCATACGAAAGTTGGAATCGTTGGCCGATGCGCGCACTCAGGCCATTGAAGCCCTCGAAGCTTCCCAGGACCTTCTTCTCGCGACTAGGGAAAGATTTCAGCGCACGCAAGTTGACAATGCGTCAATTCGAAACGAACAGAAGCTTGCCGAGCGCCAACTGGCTGACCTCGAGAACCGCCGCGCCCTCTACATTCAAGAGACGGTGCAAATCGGAGAATCTCTTCGCATCAGCCTAACTCATCTTGAAAAGCTCGAGTCTTCAATCGCCGAGACCGCACAAGCCCTCGAGCAGAGCCGTGCCCGGCGAACCCAAGCCGAGCTGGATGCCCAGGTGGCTCGTGAGCGGGAAAATGCCGCCGTCGAGACTTTCAACGAAATTCGCGTCCGCGTGGCCACCGAACGCCAACGGCAAGAGGACCTGAATCGTCAGCGGGGCCCGATGGCGGCGCGGCTCGCCGAACTCGCAGAGATCCTGGAGACGCGGCGTGCGGATATCGCCGGTTACGAGGGTCGAATCGAAACTCTCGATGCCGAGAGCGGCAGCCTCCGAGAATCGATCGCTGCCTGGCAGGAACAATCAGCGTCTTTGGAGGCAAAGATTGCGGAGCTGCTCTCCGCGCGCTCCGAAGTGCACGAGAGTGCGGACGCTCTTGAAGTTGCGCTGCGATCCGCCCGCCAGCAGCTCATTCAACTGCAAGAGCACAAAGGGCGGCTTGAGGTTCGGGTGACCCAGCTCGAAATGCGAATGGAAAACTTGCGGAACCACGTTTCGCAGCGCTATCAAATTGATCTCGAAGCCTTCGAGCCAGACTCCTATACTTTGGTCACCTCGTTACGGGAACGTAACAAGAAAAAAGCTCACGATGCTCAGGCGGCGGACTCCGGGGATCACGCATGCCCGGAGTCTCCGCCGGAACCTTCCAGTGCGGGAACTTCCGGGTCTGGAAATGATGCAGCCGAATTGCTTCGCTGGGAACAGATCGCCGAAATCGTGGCTGATTTGACGGAGCGCATCGAAGCGATGGGGCCGGTTAATCTCGACGCCATTCAGGAATACGATGAGCTCGAACAGCGCCAGATTTTCCTCGAGAAGCAGAACGCCGATCTCGTCAATTCCAAGGCCGAGCTCCATGCCGTCATTCTAAAAATCAATCGAACCACAAAGGAACTTTTCGCCGATACCTTTGCCAAGATTCGCGAGAATTTTCAGGTAATGTTTTCCGAGCTGTTTGGCGGCGGGCGCGCCAACCTCCTGCTCATCGACGAAAATGATCCCCTGGAAAGTGGTATCGAGATGATCGCCAAGCCGCCCGGCAAGCAGTTGCAAAGCGTCTCCCTGCTTTCGGGCGGCGAGCGCACCATGACTGCGGTGGCTCTCCTCTTCGCCATCTACATGGTGAAACCGAGTCCGTTTTGCGTTCTGGACGAGATGGACGCACCGCTCGACGAATCAAACATCAATCGGTTCATCAAAATCCTGGACCGCTTTGTGGATCAAAGCCAATTCGTGGTCATTACCCACAACAAGCGCACGATCGCCCGCGCGGACATGCTTTACGGCGTCACCATGGAAGAGCATGGCGTCAGCAAGATCGTCAGCGTCAAGTTCACGACGAGAGAAGAGTCGCAGGCCACTTCGCGAAGCGGAAGGCAGGACTTCGCAGCAGTCGAGTGACCTCGACCGCGATCGGGACTCTCGGCGACCGCGTGACCTATTTAGGGCCCGCTGATGTAAAACGCGGTTTCGGCCCAGCAAGAGAAGGCTCGATGCTCGAGATTATTGTAGGGGCGTTCTGTCAACCCGCCCGATGTTCGACAGGTGCTTGGGACGAGCGCCTCTACAACCGTTGCGATTCGCAATTGCGCCCGCGACGTGGCGTTGTAGACTAACGCACCTGACAAGGGCGACCTTGCTTTCTGGAGCTTTCGGCCGGCGTGGCGGAACTGGCAGACGCGCACGACTCAAATTCGAAATTTGGCCGTTTTATCACGTCTTGTTGCGTGACGCG
>DATDKN010000331.1:0-5356 GCA_036519995.1 Terrimicrobium sp.
CATGCGGTGAGCGAGCGATCGGACCAAGCGCCAGGTACTGCGATGGCAAGCAGGGTTTCGTTTCCGTCTCGTGGCTCGCGCAGCAGGTCTTCTATTTGCCTTGTTCAGCGGCTGCGGGAACGCAACCGCTGAAAGGCCGAGCTCGTTGGCCGTGATGACGGTGGCTACCGCCACGCGTCCGCGCTCACGCTCGGTCGGACGGGATTTTTTGTAACGGCGGTATCCTCACCGCCGGTGGGCGCTTTCGGCAGAGCGAAGACGAGTGTCGAGTGATTCTTGCGCACCTGGATGGGGTCTTTCGGCGGTGGGGATACCGCCGCCACAGGACGCAAAAGTGCGACGGGCTCGATACCCAAAGCCCTCTCTATGGGGTCAGGCTGATCTGGCCCGCATTCTCGACGAGAGTTGTGGTAGTTTTCTCTCACCGCTGTGAAAACTATCCTGGGCACAATCTTTCGAATGCTTCTCTGCCTTAGTTTCGGCGTGATGATCGCGATCGGGGCGCTGATGGCTTCCGGACTGGTGCCGGCGATTCGGGGCGGTCAGGCATCGGAAATGATCGCCTGGGAAACTTTCGTTCATCCAAGGCAAGAGGGCATGCTTGGCAAGGTGTTCTTCAGCCTTTCGGCGATCAATCTGGTGCTCATCTGGGGATGGCTGATACATTGTGCTGCCAGGCTCGATTTCCTGCGGCTTTTTGCAGGCGCCCTCGCTGGAGCAGCCATCATAGCGGCGCTCTTATTTCTCACCCCCTCCTATTGCGCCCGATTACCGGATGCCGACACCAGTAAAGTCGCAGGTCACATGACGAGGACGCGGCCGCCGTAGAGTCATGACTTGGATCGTTCGCGTTGTAGAGGCGGTTGTGTCAACCGCCTGACGACAGGCCTTTGGCAGAACGGTTCTATAAACCTTTCAAGGGCGAGGCTTCGAGATGCGAGGTGCGACCGAGCTCCAAAAGCACGCTGATGGAGGCGAAAAGTTCGATTAGGCTGTCGTCAGTCGAGATATGCGCGCGATGGCGGGAGGATGCGAGTCGTAAAATGCCGAGTGCAACGGGTCGGGGGTCAAGGTTGAGGCATTGTCCTTGTAGAGCTTTACCAGAGCGCTCTTGAGGTTCATCGCGTTGACGTGCGCGGAGGAATATGCGTCGGCTTCGAACTCGTGCTGCCGCGAAAAGCGACTCGAAAGTGGCTGAAGGAAGAAAAAGAAGATGGGCACCGCCATCATGAACAGGATCAATCCTGCTGCAGGACTTGGTGTGGAAACTCCGAGTCCTTCGTAGAACCACCGTTGGTCGATCAATTGGCCGAGTCCCCAGAGCAGCCCAAAAGAAGCCGCGAATAACAAGAGTGCGCGCTTCCAAATGTGCAGCAGCTTGTGATGACCGAGCTCGTGTGCGAGCACAGCTTCAATCTCCGGAGAGGTGAGCCGGGCGAGCAGTGTATCGAAGAAGACGATGCGCTTGGCAGGGCCGAAGCCGGTAAAGTAAGCGTTTCCGTGGCTTGAGCGCTTGGAACCGTCCATGACGTAGAGTCCGCGTGATCGGAAGCCACAGCGTTGCAGCAGACCTTCAACTCGTTCGGCGAGTTCCGGATCCCGAAGCGGCGTAAACTTGTTGAACAGCGGTGCGATGACCGTTGGGAAGAGGAAAAGCACCAAAAGATTGAATCCGGTCCATACCGCCCAGACATACAACCACCAGAGTTCACCCATTGCGTTCATGAGCCACAGGACGATAAACAAGAGGGGGATTCCGAAGAGGGCGGCCAGCGCGGTTTGCTTGAGGAGGTCAGCCACAAACAGTCGCGGGGTCACGCGATTGAATCCGAAGCGGGCCTCGAGGACGAAAGTGCGATAGATTGACGCGGGAAGGTCCACAAGAGCGGACACGATCGCAACGCTTGCGCACAGGGAAACGCCATGGGCAAGGCTCCCATGCTCAAAGACAGGCTCCCAGGCTTTGTCCAACCAGTTTATCAGGCCCCCAAGCGTGAACACGAGCAGCACCAGTGCGCCGAGCAAGATCTCCGTGATCTCCAACTGCGCCTTGGCCATCGAGTAATCGGCCGCTTTTTGGTGCGAAGGCAACGGCACTGCGCCAGCGAACATGCTGGGCACGGCATCCCGATGCTTGCGAACGTGGGCGATCTGCCGCCGCGCTAGCCAGAGCTGCGTGGCAGTGATCGCGAGGAGCATTCCGAGAAACACCCAGGTCCAGAGGTTTGTCACACCAGCAAATAGAGCATGGCTGCGCAACGGGACAACCAGTGGCCAGGCGCCGCTTCAGGCGCGCAGGGCGGCCGACAATCATTTCCGCATCTTCATCTCGATTCACTTGAGCGGCTGGGAAAAGACTCGCAGAGTATGCGACAATGCTATTAAGAATTGCACCGCGGCGAAGCTCCGGCTCCGTAGGCGCCCTTTCGTTCCCCCAAAGCAATGCAAACTGGAGAGCTTGACCGATGGCTTACTTGGAATTGACGCAGATCGAGAAGTACTACGACTCCTTTCATGCTCTGAAGAATATCGATCTTCAGGTTGAAAAGGAGGAGTTCGTGGTCTTTGTGGGGCCCTCAGGATGCGGCAAGAGCACCTTGCTTCGCACGATCTGCGGGTTAGAGACTGTCAGCAGCGGTAAGATCATGCTCGATGGGCAGGACATCACCTATATTCATCCCTCCAAGCGGAAGCTGGCTATGGTATTCCAGAACTATGCATTGTTTCCGCACCTCAGCGTCTTCGATAACATTGCCTTCGGCTTGCAGTTGCAGGGCGTTTCGAAGCAGGAGATTCGCCAAAGGGTCGAGCGCGCCGCCGAGCTCCTGCATCTGGAGGGGCTCCTGGATCGAAAGCCGAAGCAACTTTCGGGCGGTCAGCGCCAGCGTGTGGCCATCGGGCGTTGCATCGTCAAGGCGCCCAAGTTGTTTCTCTTTGACGAACCTCTCTCGAACCTCGATGCCAAGCTTCGCGTGCGCATGCGCGTCGAGTTACTCAACCTCCACTACGAAACACGCAATACGGTCGTCTATGTCACCCACGATCAGGTCGAGGCCATGACCATGGCCGACAAAATCGTCGTCCTGGAGGACGGACGTGTGGAGCAGTTCGGCAGTCCCATGATGCTCTACGAGCATCCTGATAACAAATTTGTCGCGGGCTTTATCGGATCGCCGCAGATGAACTTTCTTCCGGCTAAGGCAGGCGCGCCGGATGCGAACGGCGTTTCATGCGTGGTTGACGGGGTCGGGACCCTGACGATTCCGCTGCGCGTGGAGGCGTGGAAACCGGGCGAGGCAATCACCGTCGGCATTCGGCCCGAACACATCGAGCTCGAGGAGACCGGAGCTTCGACGCCAGTCAAAGGCCTCGTCAACATTGTCGAGAATCTTGGCGGTGAGACCTATTTGCATGTCGAAATTGCTCCCGGATCTCCGTTGATCATGGTCAAGCTGCACGGTTCGCATAGCCCGAAGCGCGGAGAGCACGTTACCCTTTATTTTCCAGCGAACCGAATCCACGTTTTCGGCGCGGATGACCGCGCGCTACGGGCGGCGTAGCGCTAAACTGGCACAACTTTGACCGTGTTGGCGTCGCGGCAAGCCTGTCGCCGCCGCTACAGCAACTACTTGATGGCGCCGGCGGTAAGTCCGCGAACGAGTTGTCGCGAGACGATCATGCTGAAGACGATGACGGGGAGGGCCACGACGGTTCCGGTCGCCATGATTTGTCCCCAGGGGAGTTCATACCCGCTCATGAAACTAGTCGCGACCACCGGAGCGGTCTTCGCGTCGCTTCGCGTCAGGATGAGCGCATAGAGCAGCTCATTCCACGAGAAGATGAAGCTGAAGATTGCGGAAACGGCGATCGCGGGCACCGCGAGAGGGAGTCCGACTCTCCAGAAGATGGCGAACGAATTGTAACCTTCCAGGGTCGCGGCTTCGTCCAGTTCTTTCGGAATATTGCGAAACTGATCAGCGCAAATCCAAACGACGATCGGCACATTGAAGGTGAGGTAAATCAAGATGAGAGCCCAAGGCGAATCCAGCAGCCTGAGATTGCGAGCGATAAGAAAGAACGGCAGGGCGACGACGATCGGGCTGAGCATCCGGTTGGAGATAAACCAGAACCAAATGTCTCTTTTTCCCTTGAAGTCGAATCGTGCGATCGCGTAAGCGGCCGGGGTGCCGAGCACGAGTGAGAGAACCACTGTGACCAAGGCAACGAAGAGAGAGTTCTTCAGGCTCTTGAGGATGTCGAACTTGCCAAAGGCATCGACATAGTTTTGCAAAGTCGGTTCGAAGAAGAATTGGGGTGTGGAGGACAGAATGGCTGGCTGCGACTTGAGGGAAGCAGCCACCATCCAATAGAAGGGAAATACGCAGACGATCAGCACGATCAACAGGCCAAGAAAGTGCAGGATGTTGTCCAAGTTGAAGGCCCGATAGGGAGCACCGGATTTCATCACTTATATCTCCTTGTAGACGTATCTGACGTAGAGACGGGAAAGAATCGTTGCCAGGATCAGCAGGACGATCGCCTGCGCCGAGGCCATCCCTTGGTCAAAGACCCGGAACCCAATACGCTGGATATAAACACTGACAAGTTCCGTCGCCGAGCCCGGGCCACCGCGCGTCATCGTGTAGACGACATCGAATAGCTTGAGAATATCGGCGGTTCGCAGGATCAGGATGATGGTGATTCCCGGCAACATGAAAGGAAGTTGGACCTTCCAGAGGATGTGCCACCATTTTTCCGTCTCCAGACGGGCGGCCTCCTCGATCTCGAGCGGGACCATCGTCAGACTCGAGAACAAGATGAGCGCGCAGAAGGGAGTCCATTGCCAATCCTCCATTATCGAGATGGAAATAAAGGCGAGAGTGGGATCGGCGAGCCAGTCCGCCTTCTCGCCAAAGATTAGGCTCCAAAAATAGTTCAGGACGCCAAAATCGCGATTGAACATAAGGCGTCCCATCAGTCCGACCACGGCAAAGGTGGTCGCCAGTGGGATGACGAGGGCGACGCGGTTAATTTTCTTGAGGAGTTCGTTGCCGGGTCTGTGCAGCAGCAAGGCAATTGCCATTCCCAGACATAACTGAATCGGCAAGTTGATCACCAGGAAGAGCAAAGTCCGCAGGAGCGCTTCGCGAAAGGATTGGTCGGTCAGGAGTGCCAGGTAGTTTCCAAACCAGATAAAGGGGGCGTCAAAAAGCGGCCAAATTCCCAGGATGCTCCCCTGGGGCTTGACCTTCGGAAGGATGAACTGATGGAGGGAGTTCCAGGCGGCAAACAACAGCGGAATGATGCCGACCAGGAAAAGAACGATGACCGCCGGAGCCAGGAAATACCAGGCGCC
>DATDKN010000332.1:0-2255 GCA_036519995.1 Terrimicrobium sp.
TTTGCAAACAACCACTCACTCCCTGGCAATCGTAGCCGGCGGGGGTGCGAGGGAGATGTTGGCAGAGCTGCCGGTCGTGATCCGGTTTGGCGAGCTCTTCGGATCAGGGAAATGACAAGCTCGTGGACGTAAAGGCCGCGAGAACCTTTGAGCCAGAGGTCTTCTGGCCCGGGCAGCGCCTCCTGCACTGTGATTGCCTCGATGCCATCCTTGCTTCCGAGATGACTGATTTCGTCGTGCAGTAATTCGATCTGATCGGCATCCTCCAAGTCAAGGAGCAGCCGACTATCGCCGGTTCCCGCGTACACGTAGCGAGGAACACCCCAAGAATCCCGCCATTGACGCAACGCTGATGCAAAGGAAACCCGCTCGCTGAAGTTGCTGATCTTGACTGCCGAATCGATGCGCCATTGTGCCAATCGCAAGACAATACGGCCGGCCTGCACGCGTGGCAGGAACGGAAAGGCCGCCGCGGGCCCCCAGTCGAAGGGCGAAAACTGCGCAACCCCATCCTGGTCGACCTCCGCGAGAAACTGACAAAGTTCGGGAGCTTGCCGAGTGTTCAGCATATGTCCAGCGCGAACCCGCACTTCACGAGACTGCCGGAGCCAGCGCAGGTAGAGCCGATCTTCTCGGATACCCACAACGATTTCGTTCGCGGGAATGACTCGGGCAGGGCTCACGCCTGGGCTTACGCCAAGACAGATTTCGTAGTCTCGAACCGCCGGTCGAACCACCACATTGGCGGAGTGAAGATTGCGGGGAAGATACACCAACTCCGCCCAGATAGCTTCAGGCGCATGCTCAAGCTCTCGGCGTGACACTTCCTTGAGCGCTTCGAGAGCGTCTGATCCTAAGATATCGGCGAACCGCCCCAAATTACGACCTGCAGCACGGGCCCCGTGGTTAGGACCGAGAACCATGAGAAACCGCCCAAGATCCAAATCAGCCGATGAAGAAGCGATAATGGATGTGTAGACGTCGAGCGAGATTGGCAGAGCGTCGGGCAAAAGTTCGGAAGTTGTCAGACGCGCAAGCGTTTCGTCGTTTAACTCAATCACTCGTTCACGAGTGTGCAGTGATCGGCAGGCAAGCTCGAGCAGCGTCTCGCGTCGCTTCTTCGTCAGTTGCTGGGACATGCCCGATCCGACTTGACCCATGGCCCTGACGGGTCCGAGGCCCACCTCAGGATCCAGGAGTTCTACGACCGGCACCTCGCGTCCTAATCCGTAGCGTGAGACGAACGCACCGCGGTAAGCAGCCAGATTCGGGGCACCTCGCGGAAACGGGCTCATCCGGAGAAGCAATTCGACAGCCCGGGCTCCCTCCTCCGCAATGCGTCGGTTCAGCTGACTGCCGGTGAGAGTCCATTTCATGTCGACTTGGAACGAGCAAGCGTCTTTACGGGGGAATCGCTCGGTCGAAATTGCCTCACGCTCGAATGCCGCACCGACGAACGACGCCCTTTCCAACTCCAGCCGATCGGCAGCTTCGGCGAGCTCACAGAGGCGTTGCAGAGCAGAGAGAGCGTCGCGGGCAGCGGGAACATCCGCCAGGCGGGTTAACTTCTCGATGACATATCTCGCGGGAGTTCCAGTGAGCGGCGGCCTTAAATCACTAAGCAGGAAGGTCTGCTCGCAGAGATCGCCAAGCAGTTTTTCGATTTTCGCATACGTCGCGCCTGGTGTTCTCGCGGAGACGTCGTCAAACAATTCCTTATAGGCCACCGGCCGGCGAGCGTATTCCAGCACACGAAGCGCCACCGCAGTAGCCCTGATAGAAACCGTCCTGGCGACTACTGTTTCCCTTTTTGGCGCCTGTTCCGCCAAATAAATTCGCCCGCAGCGGATGAAAAAGGCGGGATTTGCCACGAACCACAGCCGTTTGCGAATCTCCAGGTTCGCTTCCAAATCTGCGACAAGATTAAAAAGCCAGCCCATGTCCGGTCTCGTGCGAGTGACCCGGTGAGCACTTAGTTCCAAGTCGGTCTTTGCTCGCCATTTCGCCAGCGCAACGCCGGCGAACAGACCGAACGGCGTCGGCCGCACCGCCATTCGTATGAGGTACTGCAATACCTTTGCATGCAGCTTCGCATCTTCGCGCTGGCCGCTCTTCTTTTCGCTGACTCGCTCCAGCGCCCTGGCCAGCGAGGCACTGGCGGTCTTCACGGCGCGCTGGAGGTATTCGTCTCCCGCCACTATTGAGCGAGGGTCGCCTTCTCTCATCTTCGTGTGTAGGGCCAAGTAGTCGGGAAA
>DATDKN010000333.1:0-14206 GCA_036519995.1 Terrimicrobium sp.
CAAAAAACGGCTCGAGCGAGCTATCGGAGTAATCTACCGGCCGGAATCCGAGCGCTGGAGTCATTACTTCGAAGCGCGTTTGCCCGAGCAATTTGATGCTGTCATTCACCTCGATGAGACCAGCGCCCTCGCGCCGCTCGAGCGCACTTCTCACTGGGACGCAGGAGAACTGCCGGAGACCTATCCAAGCGCGCTGTAGACGTGTTACGCAGGGAGGCTCCGAAGCTGCGCGATGCGCGTCGCTGCAGCGGCGGTTTCCCGCCACCGCAAGAGGCCTGCCAGCATGGCGCCACGGTCGCTACAGAGACCCTCGACGATGAGGACACCGTCGCTACAAGGCCGAGCTTCATTGACGTGATGGCGGGCGTTCGCAGGCTTCGCAGATTGCCAAATTGCGGTCGGAACTTTTCCGTGGTCTGCAGGCGGGTAATTTCCGTCAAGGTGAGCGGCACACGAACCGTCTTGCGCTTTAGAAACCGACTTTTTCGAGCAGATCGATCACGTGCGATTTGCCCTTCTCGACGAATCTGAGTTGTTTGGCGAGCTCGGGATGATCGGCGAAGAAGGCTCGCAAGCTATTGTTCTTCTCAGACCAATTGGGCCTCACTTGCGTGCGGGAACTCCTCGTTTTTCTGGCCTTCTCTTTGGCTTGTTCCTTCTTCCAGTCCTCTTTGCGGCCAGCGTCGATCTCCTCGAGGGGGTAGGTGAGATGGATCAGGAAATTCTCATCCTTGCGCGCGTCGCGCAGCATTTGGAGTGTTTTCCGTTCCGGGTTGCCGTGCTCGCCATCGCCGGAGAAGACATAGTGATCGGCCACCACCCGTTCGAGGAAGATCTTTTCCATATTTCGATCGCTGCCATGATGAGGCATTTTCAAAATATCGACCTTCATTTTCCCACCCGGGACTAACAATCCAATCTTTTCCAAGCCAAGGAGAATCTTGTCGCCGCGTGCGTCGCCCGTCAGGAGCATCCTTTTCCCACCGGCTTCCGCGAGGGCGACAATGCTGGATAAGTTAGCCACTGAAGAGTCCGTGAACGACGCGACCGCCTCTTTGTTTTTCTTCGCCTTTTTCAGAAAGGCGGCATGCTCCTTTTGGAGAGCGAGAAGTTCGTCTTCCATTGGCCCGGCGACGGTAAGTTTGAGGCCGCCGGGAAGATCTTTGGACTGACGAGCCGATGCCTTGATCAGCTTGTGGCCGAATTCAGAATTGAGGCGCAACCCCAAAGCTCGCGCATCGTCGCGCAACCTTAGACCTTGACCGACGCTCGCTAACACTTTGGCAGTGTGAGGATCGAGTCCCTCCGTGTCGGGTTCTCCCGCCAGCGAAGCTGGCCCAAAGGATGCCTTGACGGAGGCGACCAGTTCGTCGGGGTTGCTGGCGATGATATCGTCGAAAGTATTGTGCCAGAAATTCAGGACCTTCAGTGGCAACGGTCTCCTGGCCGCCTTGGCATCGACAAGTTCGTGGGTTAGTTCAAGAATTCCATTGATGTGGTCGTCATCGATATGGCTGACCATGAGCAAATCTACAGTGAGCGGCTCTCCCTCGGCCAGTCGCCGCGCTTTGCGAATCTCCCCAAGTCGCGGCTTTAATTGCGGCCCATAGACTTGAGCTGGGCCCCCGTCGATGAGGACGAGGCCCGGCTTGGCTTTGGTCCCATAGTGAAGGATAAGGCAGTCGCCTTTGCGGGCGCGCCGAACATCGAGGGAGAAAATCATAACGGCCGCGATCCTTTACATCCGTTGAAAGGCGCGCAGGACATCGAGCATGCCCTGCCCCTGAAAAGTCCGCTCGCGTCCGAGGTCGGTGGCGGATTCGCAGAGCGTTTGCTTGATGCGACGCGGCTGCCCAATGAGCTCAGAATAGCGCGCCATGAGCATCGCCGCTGCGCCGCTGACGTGAGGCGCCGCCATGCTGGTGCCATCGAGTTCTCCCCATCCTTGATCGGTAAGGGCAGAGCGGATACGCTCCCCGGGTGCGACTAGATCCGGCTTCAGTCGGCCGTCCCCAGTAGGTCCGCGGCTGGAGAAAAAACTCACTCCATAGGTATGGGGCCAGAAGCGGTGCGTGGCCCCGACCGTGATCACTCCATCTGCGTTTCCGGGGTCGGTGATGCTGAAAGCGGCGTAGCTATCATAGCGACCCTCCTTGGTTTCGAAGCTTTGATAGCCAAGGTTTCCGGCAGCAGCGACGACGACGACACCATTTTCCACAAGCCGCTCGCACTCATTGCAAATGGGGGTGCGACCGCAGGCAAAATTTCGGACGTCGTGCGGAATGGAGAGGCTTAGATTCGCCCCGTGAATGACCATAAAGCCACTCCGGTCGTTAAGGTGACGAATAAACTGCAACGCGGCAATGATTGCGAATTCCGTATTGCTCAACCCCTTGGAAAGGACGCGGAAATCATACAACTTGATATCGGGGCACATGCCATCCGCCGGAGCGTGTTTGCGCTCGCGATCGGCGCGTCCTCCCAGGATCCCCGCGACATGGGTCCCGTGGCTACTTTCTGGTCGAGTCTTGGGCTCGACAGTGATGAATTCTTCAACCAACTCCCAGTGGATCGGCCGGTCGTTGCGCGCATCCTCGGCAAGGCTCTTCAGCTTGTCGGCTGCAGCTTTCCGTTGTTTTCCCTTGAGCTTTTGCAGACTACCAACTCGCTGAGCGAGCTGGTCCTCAGAAAGGTCGAGATTGTCGAGGCTTACAATCGTCCTGATATGGCTAAAATCGTAGGCTTTGACAATCCGGTGCTCGGTGCTGTCGTCGGAGAGGCGAAAAGCCGGATGGTCTGCAGCGATACCCGAATCGAGAACCGCCCAGGCAATCTCGTCGCACTTTACCTTAAACAGTGTCCGGGCAGCGTCAGCTTTGACCGCTTGGACGGATTTTTCGAGTGCCGCCATCGCTCGACGGTTGAGAGAAATTTGCCAGACGCTCGCTTCCTTCCGATCAGTCTTTGGAACGCTCTGGATAGCTTTCGAGAGCGTTACCAACTCATCGACGACCTCGCTGGGATCTTTTAGTTCTTCCAAGTCTCCGGCAATTCCTTGCGCGGAGTTGCCATGTTTGCTCGCCCATAAGATTACCCCGGCGAGGGCTACATACCGGTCGAGCGCCTTGAGTTGGGTGAAATGGTGGAGCGGCAGAGCCTCTGCGTCTTCGTCTTCCTGCAAGTTGAGGCACTCTTGAAGCTTTGGGATGGTTTCAGCGAGCGTTTTCCGCGGAGAGCTCTTGGCGAGCTGCTCTTGGATGTCGCGATCTTTCCACCAGACCGTCATCGGCACGACCACTTGGAGCAATTCCTGAAAGGTCAGCTTTGCCGCAATGAGGGCCTGAAGACAGGCGACTTTGGCAGAATCTTTGTCTTCTGGATCAAGCTTGCCCCTAAGCTTTCGAACCGCTTTGGCGATCGTCCCAGCGACCGCTCCGGCGGGGAACTTCTTCTCTGGAGTAATAAGAAGGTCCCATTCTTTGCGCGGATTGACCGCGTATTTAATCCAAACATCACCTAAGATTGGAGAATCCTGCAATTGTCTGCGATCTCCGGTAGGCCCAAGAAGGATCAAATCGACCAGCTCCCGCGACGATTTTGGCACGGCGGTCTTTTATCAAGTAGTCATTAGGGAAGAGTCAATCTGAAAATCCGCACGGACTGAGCCTCGGTTGTTTGCTGTAGCCGCGATGTCTCATCGTCGTGGGGTTCTTTTCGGTGAGGAGACCGCCGCCACAGCTGAGATCGCTAAGCTTACTCTAGGGGCCAGACGAGAGGGACAAGGACGATAGAGATGAGGTAAATCAGAAGCGTCAGCAGAGAGCCGATCTTAACAAAATCAGCGAAGCGGTAGCGGCCTGGGCCATAGACCATGAGGCAAGCGGGCTCGAGTGGAGTAAGGTAGGAGCAGCTTGCGGCAATGGCGACCATCATGACGAAGGTCCGTGGATTCATGTCGAGATGAAGCGCAGTTTGGATGGCGATCGGGAGAATGACGATGGCCGCGGCCTGATTGGACATCGGTTGGGTAAGGAATACGGTGAGGACAAAAAAGACGGTCAGCAGCAGCAGCGGTTGGTTCGTCCCGGTAAGGGAGACCAATTGCCAGGCGAGGTACTTGGCAGCACCGGTATGCTCCATGGCCGCACCAAGTCCGAGGAGTGATCCGATGAGAATAACGGCCTTCCACTCCACACGAGCATAAGCTTCTTCGGGAGTGATGCACCGGGTGATGAAAACTAAGAGCGTGCCGAGCATGACGGCAAGGGGCAGACTAAGTAGACGTGCGGTCACCAGCGCCAGCACGGCCAAGAAGATACCAATGGCAAGCGGGGCACGACCCAGCCGCGGGCGAACGTCTTCCATGGCCTCGGATGTTCCAAGGATTCGCACGACGCCGCTCTCTTGCAAGCGGTTGAGACTTTCGTGCGAACCTTGGAGCAAGAGCACGTCGCCAAGACGCAAGGGAACATCGCGTAATTTGCGAATCACATTGGTTCCGTGGTGATTGATGCCGAGGACCTGCGCTCCGTAGCTCTCACGAAAACGCTCTCGGCGAAGGGTGCGTCCTAGCAAAGGGGAGCCTGGCAGGAGGACAGCCTCTACCAGCACCGTATTTTCGGTGGCGAGATCCGCAGCGGATACCCTGGCATCGGCGACAATTTCGACTCCTGCGGTGTCCTTTATCTTTACGATGTCAGACTGGCTGCCTTCGACGATCAGAGTGTCGCCCTCTCGCAGCGTGGTGTTGGCACGAACGGCAAGCTTTTGGTTGGTTTCGCGCACGATTCTAAGCACCGTCAGCCCTAGTTGCTGGGCGACATTTGCCTGGCCAAGCGTTTTTCCAGCTAAACTAGACCCGGGTTGGATAACAATCTCACTCAAGTATGGCCGCACTCCGAACTGCTCGATCAGGTCGGCAGCTGCCGGGCGATCGGGGATAAAACGGCGGACCAGAAACATGTAGGCAACTCCGACCAGCGTGATGGGTATGCCGACTGGCGCGAGCTCGAACATGCCCATTGCTGGCATCCCGTAGGCAGTCATCATCCCACTCACCACCATGTTTGTCGATGTGCTCACGAGCGTAACGGAGCTGCTAACGATGGAAGAGAATGCGAGGGGCATGAGCAGTTTGGACGCGCTAATTCCTGACTTCTTCGCGACGCCGATGACAACTGGCAAAAAGAACGCGGTCGACGCGGTGTTACTGATGAATGCTCCGAATCCAGCGGAGGCTGCCATGATAATGAGTAACAGCCGGTCGGGATTGTCGTCGGCATGCCGCAAGACCGCGCGCCCGGCAAGGTCGGTGACGCCGGTGCGCTCAAGCGCTGCCGTGAGAATCAGCAATCCAAGGATCATGATCACGGTGTCGCTGCCAAATCCTCGAAATGCCTCCTCGCGCGGCACCAGGCCGGTAAATGCCAGCGCTAGCACGAGACCAAGGGCGATGACCTCCGAGGAGATCCGTTCCCACCAGAAGAGCGCCACGGCAATCGCGAGCAGGATCAGCAAGAGCAGGATTTGAGGCGTCATGGTTGATGGGGTCGCCGCAAATCAGCTGGACGTGCGGTGTTCCAAGATATCGAAGCCGAAGTGTCGTTGGATTGCCTCAAAAAAGAGCTACCGGAATCCGATAACCACAGAGAACACAAAGAACACAGAGTTTTTTCATAAGAGATTACTGAGCTTTTATCGGGTTAGCGATTCGCGCGCACCAACTCCGATGTCCCCTGACCGAGAGGGGCGCAAAAGCGCCTTTATTTTTGACCTACGTCTGTGTTCTCTATGTCCTCCGTGGTTAATGCCCCTCCGCTAGTTTGCGCAAGGCGGTCGCTTCGATACCCGCAAACTTCGAGGGCGAAGCGAAGAATAGGCGGAGCGCATCATGGGTAAGAAAACTGAAATCGTAGTCGGACAAACGAAGCTCACCGTTTCGAATCTCGATAAGGTGCTGTATCCGGAAGTTGGTTTCACGAAGGCTCAAGTCATCGACTATTACATTCGCATTGCCCCGGTTCTGCTGCCGCATTTGCGAGATCGGCCGATTACCCTCAAGCGTTATCCCGATGGGGTGAATGGGTTCTTCTTTTACGAGAAGCAATGTCCCTCACACCGTCCATCGTGGGTTCAGACGACGGAGGTGCCTTCGCGCCGTAAGGAAGGAAAGATTGACTATTGCATGATGAACGATCTGCCCGCGCTCGTCTGGGCAGCAAATCTTGCTGATCTTGAATTACACACGTTTCTCCATCGAGCACCGGCAATAACAAGACCCACTGCTTTGGCGTTTGATCTCGATCCAGGGCCGCCGGCGGACGTTGTGCTTTGCTGCAAGGTAGGGTTGTGGTTGCGCGCCATTTTTGATCGTCTCGAGTTGCAATCTTTTCCAAAGACTTCCGGGTCCAAAGGGCTGCAAGTGTTCGTCCCGCTCAACGTGGCGACCAGTTACGAGAAGACGAAGCCGTTTGCACTGGCGTTGGCTCAAAAATTGGAACGCGAGCATCCCGATCTGGTTGTGTCGCGAATGCAAAAGACGCTCCGCAAAGGAAAGGTGCTGATCGACTGGAGCCAGAACGACGAGCATAAGACCACGATCAACGTATATTCATTGCGGGCAAAAGCTACGCCCACAGTTTCCACACCCCTCCAGTGGTCCGAAGTCGAGTCCGTCGCCAAAAGAGGCGGTGCCGACCGGCTGGCATTCGAGAGCGAGGCGGTAGTGCAGCGCGCGAAAAAACACGGCGACCTGTTCGAGCCTTTGTTAACGCTGAAGCAGCGCCTGCCGAGCCTCCGCAAATTGGATGCTATTTGAGGAGGCAGAGCAGATCGGTTTTTTTCTGCGCGAGCTGATCCATCTTACATTGCTCCGGCGACTTGTCGGGCCGCCAGCGGAGCAATTTCGTGCCATGGCGGAAACGATTGCCCGTCACATGATCATAGCAAACTTCGACGACGAGTTCAGGCTTGAGCGGGTGCCAGACGTTCTCCTTGCCTTGATTCCATCGGCTTGGTCCCCCAGGAGCGGAACCGGTGAAGCCGGGTGGTGCGACGAGTTTTTCGAGTTTCTTGGTGAGAGCCGGCCGGTCGGAGGCGGATATGCTCGAAGTGAAGCCAACGTGATGCAGCAAACCGTGCGTATCATAGAGACCAAGGAGGAGCGAACCGACGGTTTTCTTGCCTTTGCCATAACGAAATCCGCCAACGACGCAGTCGGCGGAGCGGAAGCTTTTGATCTTCTGCATCCCGTCGCGTTCACCGGAGCGGTAGCCGAGATCGCGACGCTTCGCGATGATGCCGTCCAGAGTGGCGGAGGCTTGCGCGAGCCAATCCTTTGCTTGGGCGAGACTCGGCGTCGCAGGCGACAAGCGGATCCTATCCCCTTTAATGAAAAATTCTCCCGCAAATCGCTCCAGGTGCCGACGCCGTTCACGCAAAGGCAGTTCGAGCAATGATGTACCATCGTCGTCGGCGAGAAGGTCGAAGGCGATATAGATGGCCGGGGTTTCCACCGAGAGGCGTTCAACGCGCGAGGCTGCCGGATGGATCCGCTGCAGCAATGCGTCAAACGAAAAACTGGTGCCTTCCGGAACGGCGATCTCTCCATCCAGAACAAATCGTCGCGCCTTCACCTCCGAAAAGGCTCTGACGAGCTCGGGGAAGTACCGGGCGAGCGGTTGTTGGGACTTTGATTGAAGCTCAATCTTGTCCTCGTCGCGAAAAGCCAAACAGCGAAAGCCATCCCACTTCGGTTCGTATTGCCACTCCTCGCCTCCAGGGATTGCATCGACAGACAAGGCTTCCATCGGTGGTAGCGGTGGGCGGACTTGCGGTGGCATACTTGATTATCGAATACCGGCAGGCTCAAAGCCTCATGAGCTCTGCCGACGCGACGCTTGACGCTCCGCAGACTGGACAGATACAGAGAGACGTGTCGAGAATGGAGAGCTCGACGGCATTCTTGCTGAGTGGACGACCGCAACCCCTCGAATTCTAAACATGACGATTGATCCCCCATTCTTACGACCACGCGCGATAGTCGGTCTGCTTGTAATCGCGCTGCTGAGCGGCTGCTCGCCGTCGCTGTTCCGGAAGCCGGCGACGCCGCCACCTCACGCCTTTATCTCATATCGGCCTCCGAAGCCCGGGGACAAGTCGCTTCGGCTCGGTGTCAAAGATTTGATCGACATGAAGGGAGAGGTGACCTCCGCGGGATCCGAGTATCTCTACAAGCACGCGAAGCCCGCAAAAGAGGACGCTGCGTGCTTGCGACTCGCGCGCAGGAAGGGCGTCACCATTGTTGGCAAAACCAATCTGAGCGAGTTCGCGGTAGGGGTGTCCGGTTCAAACGATTATTTTGGAACGCCGATCAACCCTGTAGCCAAGGATCGCGTTCCAGGAGGATCATCGAGCGGCTCCGCGGTCGCCGTAGGTCTTGACCTAGCCGATGTCGCGCTCGGAACTGACACGGCAGGCTCGATTCGTGTGCCTGCAGCCTGTTGCGGGGTGGCTGGCTTGAAGACAACATTCGGGTTGATCCCGATCAAAGGCGTTTACCCGATCGCTCCCAATTATCTCGACACAGTTGGACCCATGGCCAAAAACGTGAACGGCTTGGTCAAGGGCATGGAGCTCTTACAAGATGATTTTGGCGCTCTCTACGCGCGGGCCAAGGCGGCGAAACCCTTCGCCCGACAAATTCGGATAGGCCTGCTCAAAGTCCCCGGCACCGACTCAGCCATTGATAGGGCAATTGAGCAAAGGCTTGTGGAACGAGGATTTCAGGTCGTGCCATTGGGCCAGGAATTTCTGAAAGAGTGGAAGCAAGCGCAGCGCGACGGCAACCTCGTTGCAGCCGCTGCCACGTGGTATAACAATCAGCGTCTCCGCCGCGAAAAAGGCGTGGGATTGCGGGCTCGGCTGGCGATTCTGCTGGGAGATATTGTTTTCTCCATCAAGTACAGCGACGAAGCCAAGCGTCAACAGGCCATCGCACGCCGGGACGGATGGCGGAATACTTTGCGTAGGACCTTCCAGGAAGTTGACGCCATCGCGCTTCCTGTTCTGAGGAGAGCTCCGCTAAAACGAAACGTGGTGTTTCCGGGGTTATTTGAAGGCCACTTTCTTAGAATTCAAAACACCGTCGCAGTAAACTACGCTGGTGTGCCCGCCTTGGCGCTGCCCATTCCCCTGCCCAAAGCAAAGTTCCCGGTGACAAGCATTCAGCTGATCGGGCCAGCCAACAGCGAAGCGGCCCTGCTGAACATCGGACGCCTCATCGAGGGTCCAGATAATCGCAGGGCTCTTGCCGCAAGATAGGGGGAATGCTTCGCTTCTGAACAGAGCTTCTGGCGGCAGGCGCAAGAGCCTGCCTCGCCGAAACTACTTGATTCAATCGTCGTCGATCTCGATGTCGTCGATTTCGACACGGTTCAGGATGCGGTCCTCGCCTTCCGTGCTGTATTGCACTCGGACCGGCGCACCAACCTTGACGTGAGTGCGGACTTGTTCTTCTGTGAGAGCAGTTCCACTGCGCGTCACATAAGTTACATTTTCGCCGTAGCGGTAGGTGACCGGGCCGGCGCTCTCCTTCACAATGAAGGCCGAGCCAGGTGTATACTCAGTAATAGTGCCCGAGCCATCGGTAGTTGTGGTGGTGGTGGTGGTCGTGGTGGTGCTTTGGGCGAACACCACAGGAGTCGCCATTGCACATACGATGCCGAGTAGGGTATTTCTAATTTTCATAGTTGCTTTGGGTTGTGGCCGTCCCCCTCGCATCAAATATGCAAAGAGGGCGCGGCAGGAGTTCGTGTTGGTGTCTCTGCGGTTACCCGAAAATCGTTTGAATCATCTTCGCGGGTGGTAGGAAGCCCTCTGACGATATTATAGGGCCTTCCCCTAAGGCTTGGTACGAAGCTCAGGAAAAAACGGTGGATTTGGAGTTAGTCCGCACTCGACCGCGGGATGCTCATCTGCCGCAGGCCCTCAGGCGTAAACTCCGCATCGTCGAATCGAATATCGTGCTTAATACGCGAACCATCGAGCTCAGTGGTGGAGTTTTTTCGGGGATCGCGAACGGTGAGGTTCGCTGGAACCTGACGTCCGATGTCATCGGTGACCACATTGGAGGTTTCGATGCGCCGGCCAAGTCCACCTGAAGCCAAGTATTTCTCGATGCGCAGGGGAATGAGGCGGCGGCTGTCGACCCAGGTCCGCACTTTGCTATAGGAGGAGCGAGCGCCCTTGCCGGGCTTTGACTCGAGGATATAGCAGGATACTCCATCGACCTCTTCGGTCCCGACGAGAGCCTGCTGCTCCCATGAGAAGAAGTTTTCGACCAGATCCTCGTAGGCAAGCCCGCTCCCGAAGAACGACTCGTTCATTTGCGACGCCTCGAGTGGACGCAAGTTATTGGGAGGAACGAAGATTGCCCCTGTCGCGGAGCGGCCAGCTGCTTTTTGGAGAAGGACCCCTTCGCCTTTTCTCTCTTTCGGCCAAAGGATCTGGTAAACGACCTCAGTTCCGGTCTTCGAACGGCGACCCTTAATTTGGATCTGAAACGCGCTCTTACCGGCTGGCTCGCTCACGACCATGCGCAGACGCACATAGGAAGAGCCATCCTGTTGCCAGGCATTTAGGCGAGCAGCCAAATCGCTGGCAGAGATCGTAGAGGGGGCCGGTTCGGCGGCATCAGCACGGTGGCCCAGAATTGTGAGGTAAACGATTGCAAGAAGGCGAAAGATCATGCGGCATGCGGATTTCATAAAAGGATTCGCAACTGAAGCAGCGGTAGCCGGGGATTTCATCCACGCAAGACTGAGCCGGGCGTCAGACGAGAGCTGTGCCATGCCGGGTAGAGACCGCTGATTACACCGACGCAAACCGCAATGACGACGGCGATGCCGAGAAGCCCAAGGCTCAGATCGGGTTCCAGCAGGCCGCGAATTGCCGGTGTGGCTTGCAGGATTTTGACAGCGACGGCACCTAACATGACACCGACGACGCCGCCCAGAAATCCGAGCAAGGCAGACTCGCAGAGAATCATTCGGACGATGCGAGAACGCTTCCAGCCGATAGCGAGCAAAATAGAGATTTCATGCGCGCGCTCGAAAACGGTCATCAGCATCGTGTTCATCACGCCAAGGACACCGACCAGCACTGCTAACAGGGAGGTCCCCCAGCTCATGGCGCGAACCATGCGATAGCCTTGGCTGCTGCTCAAGTGTTGGCTAATCGACACAGCCCGGACTTCTGGAACAGTCTTCTGGATCTGCTCGCAGAGCGCATTCACTTCTTTTTCACTAGTTGCGGGAGAGACCCGGATGTCAATGACATTGATCTTCCCTTGGTTTCCGGTGATCTCCTGGAACAATGACAGCGAGAGAATGGCGGAACCGTCCTCCACGAGGGCACCGCCGCTGACGATACCTACGACCGACAATTCGGTAGCCTCGACCTGGAGCGGGTCCCCGACATTCTTTTGGAGCACTTGCGCGGCGGTTTGGCCGAGCACGACAGCATGCTCCGAGGCATCGTGAGGCATGCGTCCGGAGACCAGCTTCAGGTTTTCCCAGCCGAAACAGTTCCACTGGCGCGCGGAGACAATCATCATTTCGGAGTTCTCGATACTCATCAGCTCAACGAAGAGAGAACACGTCGCCGCTATGTGGGGCAGGGTGGATATGCGGTCGAGGACTGAGGCACTGAATGGCTTCGGTGTCAGAGAGGTGCTCATATTGCTGACGACGATATCAGTGCCCCGGGCCTTCAATCCTACCTCCCAGCTCTTCTCAAAACCGCGGGAGATGCCCACCAGCGCGACGACCGCTGCGATTCCGATGGAAATACCGATGAGCGTCAATCCAGTTCGCACTCGGCGTCGCATCAGGCCGCGCACCACTACCGTAAGAAAGCTCATTTCAGTGTTGCGGAGAACCGTCCACAAATTGGCCGTCCTTCATGAGGAAGGTTGTCGAGGCGCGCCGAGCGATCTCCATGTCGTGGGTGACGAGTATGACGGTCATCTGTTGCTCTTGGTGGATGCGCGCGATGAGGTCGAGAACGAGCCCAGCGCTCACGCTGTCGAGGTTACCGGTCGGTTCATCCGCGAGGAGCACCGAAGGTCCATTCGCCAGGCTCCGCGCTATAGCCACGCGCTGCCTTTCGCCTCCGGACAATTTGGACGGAAAATGGTTGAGCCGGTGTTCCAAGCCTACCGCCTTGAGGAGTTCAAGAGCGCGCTCCGCTCTCTGCGATGGCCGGCGATCCGTTTCAAACATCGGTATCTGCACGTTTTCAAACGATGTAAAGGTGGGCAGCAGATGAAAAGCCTGAAAGACAAAGCCAATTTCACGAGCGCGATAGGCCGCAAGGTCGGGAAGATCCTCTATCGAGTTCCCTCGGTAGCGCAATGTCCCGGCGGTGGGTCGGTCGAGCCCGCCCAGCAACTGAAGCAGAGTGGTCTTTCCGCACCCGCTGGGACCGGTGATAGCAATGAAGTCGTTCTCCGAAATGCGGAAGCTCACTCCACGCAACGCTTGCACCTGCCCATCATCGAAATCCTTCTTCAGATCTACCGCCTCGAAGACAAGCGGCGTGGCGGCCTCTCCAACCGGCGATGAGGAATTCATACCTGAAGTCCCGGGCTGAATGCTGGCAGCGCCGAGGCTGCTCCTCAGCCAGCCTTCGCCAAATGCTGCGTGCCGACGGGTTTGTCGGTGCTCCACTGCGCACCGACGCGAGGATCTGCCAGGCTCCGGAAGAGATCCTGAAATGCTTGCCAATAACTTGCAAAGGGCGGTAGTTCATCCGGCCTTGCCGGCTCGAGGATCGCAACGAACTGGGGAAGTTTGGCATGAGAGAGTCCAGAATGCCGGTGATGGACACCATGAAAGGGCTCGTGCAGCAAAGTGAACGCCACCAGCTTCCCCAGCCATCCATGTGCGACGATGCTTCGTGTTGAGCTGTTCACCGTGGAGCCCAGAAGGCCGACATGCTCGATGTATTTGCGCAAACTTTGCATGTTTGCGGCCAGCCAGGCTGGCGCCAAGTAGATCCAGATGAAGTATTTCCAAACTCCGAACCAGGCAACGGCTCCCAAAATGACAATCCACAGGCATAGCGCAACGCCGAATTCCGCCCAGATGCGCCGGCGCAGGTTCTTTTTTCGAATCGTCGACCCCGGCCGGACAAACGCGCGGATGAACAGGAACGGCGTGTAAAGCATTCCGAAACCCAGTTCGAGAATTGCAGCGAGAATTCGCGCCGGGCGCGAAACACCGGGATGGACGAACGGCCAGAGCTCTTCGTCCCGCTCAGTAGCCAGATGCGCATGATGCGATTGATGGGTGACGCGGTAGAGGCTGAAGCTCATGCCGCCGAAGGCCGCGATGAGAATGCCGTCGATCTCGTTTAAGGTACGGTTCTTCCGCAGCAGACCATGGGATGCTTCATGCAAGGCGATCAGGATGCCATGCATCAGGTGGCTCGAGACGAGCATCAGCGGAACCGCGAGCCAGTAGAAACTCTGATAAACAGCGAAACCCAGCGCGATCTGCGTAAGATAAAAGATCGTCATGACGACCGGAAAGGCCGCCTTGGTTACCCAGTGAGGCTCATGCGGTTCAATCGTCCGACTTGTCGCGTTCATCGGTCTCAGATCGTGAGGGCAGCAGTTCGGCTTTCCGGCATGCGAGCGACTCTTGCCAGGACCACTTCGAAGAGTGAACCCAGGTTGTTGATTTCTTCTTTTGGAAATAATTTCGGTCGAAAAAGCCAGACCACCTCCAAAGCCTCGCCATTCTCAGTAATTTCGCAACCGAGATGGAAACGGGCCGTCCCCGTCGAACGCATCCTGTGCTTGAAAGCCATGCCCGAGACCGCCACATCCGGCACAGGGTGATTCTGCAATGCAAAGCGCACATCAAAGAAGGGAGTATGTCCAGGGGTCGGCCGATCTCCAAGCGCCCCCATCAGCTCCACAAAGGGAATGGCGCGTGCAAAGGAATCGACTGATATCTGATGGATAGCCCGCAGACTATCGGAGAATGGACGATCATGCTCGATCTGGCCTCGAAGTGGGACCACGCCCGAGCAATAGCCCATGCTCTCGCGAATTGACTGCTTATTTCGATTGGCTACTGGAGTGCCGACGACGATGTCGTGGGCATCCATCCAGCGCGAAAGTGCAATGCGGAAAACCGTC
>DATDKN010000334.1:0-6090 GCA_036519995.1 Terrimicrobium sp.
TGGATGCTTTCGTCTTGCTGTCAGGCTGAATTTCGGATTTCGGTCTGTCCCGATCGCCCAAAAGGCATCGAGCTGTTCGTTAATCGCTTTGCTCGAGCCGGATTCATCAAGCTGCCGCGCCTTCTCAACGAGCGTGAGAAACTCGGCACGATAAGTTCCGAAATCTTCACTCAAACTGCGTCGAGCGATTTTCTGGATGTCCTCCCACGAGATATTCTCGCTTTGGGGAGAGCTCCGCAGCTTCATTCCGAATGCCGCCACGGCGGCGATTTCCGCGCCCGCTCGCACGGAGACTTCAGGCAGGTGACTCGAGTCACCATCGAGTGCCTTGTAGCGCAGTTTGACAGTAAGCAGCTCGTCTGTGTCGTCGTCTGTCGGGCCGCGGCTTGATATTTCAAGGGATCGACGGATGTCTGATCCGGTAGCGGCTGTCCGACTGGGACAAGCTCATAAAAGGCCGTGACAGAATGCCCCGCGCCGATCTCGCCGGCATCTCCTATCGTCGTTGAAGTCCTCCTTAGCCAGCAGTCTATTCTCATAACCGACGAGACGGTAGCCGACGACCAGGGAGGGGTTGAACTCCACCTGAATCTTCACGTCCTTGGCGATGGTAAACAGGGTCGCACCAGCCTGCCCGACGAGAACCTTTCTCCCTTCGCTTAGCGAGTCAACATAGGCATAGTGCCCATTTCCTTTGTCTTTTTTTTTACGGGGCAGCGAAAAGTCCACCGGTTCGCTACTTTGTCCGTCGTTTAAGCTTTCCGGACACCAAATGCCAAAAGGTCGTCACTTCTTCGACTCGAAGGAAAAAGCATGCGATCAAGTAGACGCCACCGGCACAGGCCACTACTCCGAGGAGCGCCGCAACCTTCCACCAGAGCGCGATGCCCTCGAACCACGATGCCCCTTCCGCTACTGCTAGCCAGCACACGAAACCGAGAGCCAGAGACGCCAAGCCGCAGCGGGCAATGGCGCTGAGGAGGCGACCAGTCTCCAGGCTCTGCTCGCTGTGCAGCATCAAAACATAAAGGGTCAGAAAATTCACGCCCGCCGAGATCGCTGTCGCGAGGGCGAGCCCCCGGTGCCCCAAACCGAGATGAAAGATAAAAAGATAGTTCAGACAGAAATTTATCGCGATGGCCGCAAAACTTACGCACATCGGAGTCCATTTCTTGTCGATGGCGTAAAACGCTGGTGAGAGCACTTTGATGCAGGAATAGGCGACAAGCCCCAAGGAATAAAACTGCAGAGCAAGACCGGTTTGCACCGTGTCCGCATGCCTGAACTCTCCCCGTTCGTAGATGATCCCAATCAGCGGCTGCGCCAGAAAATAGAGCCCGACGGCGGAAGGCAAAGTCAGGAAAATGGCGAGGCGAAGCGCTTTCCCCAACGTAGGACCGAAGTCGGAGCGATCGGCATGCGCGGCAATTCGCGAGACGACCGGCAAAGTGATGGTGGCGACGGCTACCCCGAAAACTCCTATGGGAAGCTGGACAAGTCGAAACGCAAAGTTCAACCAGGAGACAGCCTCTTTTCCAACAAAGGATGCAAAGCCGCTGTTCACGACGACGTTGATCTGAACGGCACTGGCGGCGATTACCGAAGGCACCATCAGAACCAGGATCTTGCGAATCCCCGGATCTCTCCATTGAAAATCAGGACGAAAACTGTAGCCGACCTTGCGCAAGCTCGGAAGTTGGACCGCGAGTTGAAGGAAGCCTCCGACCAGAGTGCCAATGGCAAGGCCGCTGAGGGCCTTTTCTCCGAAACCTGGATCGAAGAGCCACCCGAAGAAAACTCCACCGGCGATCGACCCAATGTTGAAAAAACTGGATGCCATCGCCGGCACGCCAAATACGTTCCTGGCGTTGAGCATGCCCATCACTAGCGCGGCCAGCGAGACCAGCAGAATGAAGGGGTACATGATCTGGGTGAGATACGTTGTCAGCTTGGCATCCTCGGGCGCGAAACCAGGAGCAAGTATGTCGATGAGCTGTTTCGCGAAGAGCACACCAAGCAAGCTGATCAGGCTCATGAAGATCGTCGCCAGCGTCATCATTTTGGACGCGAGCGCCCAGGCAGACCGCTCCCCCTCCTTCTCGATCTTTTGCGAGAAGACGGTGATGAAGGCCGTCGAAAGCGCGCCTTCCGCAAAAAGGTCGCGAAGCAAATTGGGGGCGCGAAAGGCGATCGTAAAAATGCCCATTAGAGCGGATCCGAATAGACCGGCGAAGAGCATCTCACGGATCAATCCAAGAACGCGCGAGCACAGGACTGCCACGGCAATCACACCGCTTGCTCGTGTGTTTAGTTTGCGCCCGTCATTCACGGGCCGCAGCCTTGCGTAAACGCTCCATGATCGCAACGCCCAAGCCCGTCTCTGGGACAGGCTCGGCAACAATCAACTCCAGACGCGCTTCGTCGAGACGCCGCATCGCGCCATACAGGTTCGCCGCTGCTTCCCGAAGATCCTGCCTGCTGCTCAGATGCTCGACGAAACGAAGTCCTTCCCCTGATAACGACCAAAGAAGAAAGCCCGTCCTTATGGGGAAATCGGCTTTTCCTTCGCCGGGCAGTTCGCCGCCAAGTTTTTCCAGCACGACGAGGGGGGTTTGCGGGGCGTAGTGACTCTGCATCGATCCCGGCGCCACCGTGCCGCCCCCGGGGGGCAAGACAGCACCGAATTCAGACAATCGCTCCTTAGTGACTGGTCCGTGTCTCAAAATTTCCACACCATGCTCGTGAACGCGCACGATGGTGGATTCGATGCCGTGCAGACAGGGGCCTCCGTCGATGATCAAAGGAATTCGATCTTCCAGCTCGGTCAGCACGTGCGAGGCACTGGTGGGGCTAATTCGGCCAAAGCGATTCGCGCTTGGAGCGGCGATCGGTTTGCCATAGATCCGTGAAATTTCCGCGAAGACCGGATGTGCACTCATCCGCAGTGCTACGGTCGTCTGGCCAGCCGTCACAAGATCCGGAACCAGATTCTGGCGCGGCACAACCAGGGTGAGCGGTCCCGGCCAAAACTCTTTCGCGAGCCGAATGGCCAATGGATTTGGTCGGGCCAAGCGGTCCAGCCATTGGCGGTCAGGAAGATGGACGATCAGTGGATCACTTAGCGGCCGCTCTTTTACCTCGAAAATCCTGGCACAAGCGAATGGATCGAGAGCGCCTGCACCAAGTCCATAAACGGTTTCCGTGGGTAGAGCGACGAGCTGTCCGGCGGCAAGAAGACTGGCGGCTAGCTCAAGTCCCTCGGGAGCAGCAAGAACCCGGGTCTTCAAGCTTCCAATTGGCAGTCGAGCGCGTCCTGAGTCTGTTGGCGACGAAACGCATTTAACGCCTCTCCGATGGCCGGATGCGTGCCCGCAAGTAGCGCGGCCGCAAAGAGTGCTGCGTTCTTTGCCCCCGCTACGCCGATTGCGAATGTTGCAACGGGAATTCCAGCAGGCATTTGCACGATGGATAGCAAGGAATCCATTCCGCTGAGGGCGCGACTTTGAATCGGAACTCCGAGGACCGGCACAACGGTGTGCGCCGCCAGCATCCCCGGTAGATGCGCCGCGCCTCCCGCTCCGGCGATAATAGCTTTGAGTCCTCGTTCTGCCGCCTTCTTCGCATAGTCGTTCATCCGGTCAGGTGTGCGGTGAGCTGAGACGACCTTGCACTCATGGGGAACGGCAAGCTTGAAGAGCAGTTCGGAGGCTTCCCGCATTGTCTCCCAGTCGGACTTGCTTCCCATGACCACGCCCACCAAGGGGGGTTGGCCCGAAGTTTGCTCCATTTTGAGTGACGATTGGTATTGCGAAGGATCGATGTGGCACCTCGAGCTTAACAGCAGATGCCATGGTGCTACTTCGGTTGAGTCGCAGAAAATTATCAGAAGTGTATGGCGAGAGGAATAGTAAAGTGGTTTAACGAAAAGAAGGGATTCGGGTTTATCATCGATCCAGCGGTGAGCGGTGATGTCTTTGTGCATTTTTCAGCGATCGCGACCAGCGGGTGGAAAACGCTAAAAGAGGGTGAGGAGGTCGAATACGAACTGGACGAACATCAAAAGGGTTCACGCGCGAAGAATGTTATGAGAATCTGAGGGGGTGCTTCCCAACCTCGTTCTCATCGGATTCATGGGCTGTGGGAAATCGTCGGTGGGTCGCCGTCTCTCCGGGCTAACTGGTCATCGCTTTGTCGATGTTGATGAACTCGTTACGCAATCTGATGGTCGCAGCATCTCTGAGATTTTCTCCCAGCGCGGAGAAAGCTACTTTCGAGACCTGGAACAGCGGGCACTCGAAGACCTGGTCGGAGTCTGCGGCATTGTTCTCTCGACCGGAGGAGGGCTTGTGCTTCGTCCCGCGAATCGCGGAACACTGAAGAGGATCGGCATTGTCGCTTGGTTGGATGCCGACCCGGAGATCCTCTTTGAACGGGCTACGCGCAGTGGCAGGCGCCCCCTTCTTCAGACCGATGACCCCAAAGGGACCTTCGATGAACTCCTAAGTGTCCGGCGTAATCTCTACGAGATGACCGCGGATTTTCGAGTGGATTCCTCCCGACTTAGTCACGATGAAGCCGCTCAAACTTTGCTCGAAGAAGCTTTGCGGAGATATCGTCACTTTTGATGGTTGACGCTGTGACCCCGGCAGGACTAACTGGTTGGTCAACAACCCAACCTACTACACGCAATGGCTACAATCGGCATCAATGGCTTCGGACGCATCGGGCGACTCGTTTTTCGCGCGATCGTTGAGCAAGGTCTCTTGGAAAAAGGGTATAAAGTGGCGGCCGTTAACGACATCGTTCCGGCAGACAACCTCGCATATCTCCTCAAGTACGACTCAACCCAAGGGGCATTTAAAGGCGAAGTGCAAAGTCAAAAGTCATCCGCCAATGCCGAGGAAGATGACATGCTGGTCGTCAACGGCAACGAGATCAAGTGCCTTGCAGTCAGGGAGGGGCCCACGGCGATGCCTTGGAAAGATCTTGGAGTCGACATCGTCGTAGAATCCACCGGCCTTTTCACGGAGGCAGCCAAGGCGAAGGGGCATCTCGATGCCGGCGCGAAGAAGGTCCTTATTTCTGCACCTGCCAAGGGGGACGACATAACCGTCGTCATCGGCGTAAATGACGACAAATACGATCCTTCAAAGCATCACATCATTTCCAACGCAAGCTGCACGACCAACTGCCTTGCTCCCGTCGTCCACGTTTTGCTGAAGGAGGGATTTGGCATTGAGGAAGGGTTGATGACCACGATCCACAGCTATACCGCCACCCAAAAGGTCGTCGATGGCCCCTCTCGCAAAGACTGGAAGGGTGGCCGCAGCGCGGCAATCAATACGATCCCCAGCACCACTGGTGCCGCCAAGGCGGTCGGCCTGGTTTGTCCCGAGGTGAAGGGCAAGCTCACTGGGATGGCGTTTCGCGTGCCAACACCAACAGTTTCGGTGGTTGACCTCACCGTCAGGACAACCAAGGCGACAAGCTACAAAGAGATCTGCGATGCCATGAAGAAGGCGAGCGAGACTTACCTTAAAGGTATTCTCGGTTACAGCGAAGACGAGGTCGTCTCGACCGATTTCATTCACGATACTCGCTCGAGCATCTTCGATTCCGGCAGCGGCATTGAGTTGAACAGCAAATTCTTCAAGCTCGTGAGCTGGTACGACAACGAGTGGGGTTATAGCTGTCGCTGCGTCGATTTGCTTCAAAAGCTGCTTTAGAAATTCGCCACGCGAATTTCTTATGAAAAAGTCCATTACCGAAGTCCCCCTGAAAGGGCGTCGCGTCGTCATGAGAGTCGACTTCAACGTCCCTCAGGACAAGGAGACCGGCGAGATCACCAACCCCGCGCGCATCGTTGCCGCGCTGCCCACGATCAAATACATCCTGGAACAGGGCGGTTCAGTCGTCTTGATGAGCCATCTCGGCAGGCCCGACGGAAAGCGAGTCGAAAAATTCTCGCTCAAGCCAGTGGCTAAGAAATTGGAGGAGCTCCTCGGCAAGCCGGTGAAGCTCCTGAATGACTGTGTCGGCCCAGAGGTGGAGGCCGCGTGCGCCGGGCTCAATCCTGGAGAAGTCGTCCTG